>NZ_JANEWJ010000106.1:0-277 GCF_028069755.1 Citrobacter sp. Igbk 16
CACGGTCCAGACTCCTACGGGAGGCAGCAGTGGGGAATATTGCACAATGGGCGCAAGCCTGATGCAGCCATGCCGCGTGTATGAAGAAGGCCTTCGGGTTGTAAAGTACTTTCAGCGAGGAGGAAGGCGTTGTGGTTAATAACCGCAGCGATTGACGTTACTCGCAGAAGAAGCACCGGCTAACTCCGTGCCAGCAGCCGCGGTAATACGGAGGGTGCAAGCGTTAATCGGAATTACTGGGCGTAAAGCGCACGCAGGCGGTCTGTCAAGTCGGATG
>NZ_JANEWJ010000107.1:0-277 GCF_028069755.1 Citrobacter sp. Igbk 16
CACGGTCCAGACTCCTACGGGAGGCAGCAGTGGGGAATATTGCACAATGGGCGCAAGCCTGATGCAGCCATGCCGCGTGTATGAAGAAGGCCTTCGGGTTGTAAAGTACTTTCAGCGAGGAGGAAGGGGATGTGGTTAATAACCGCATTCATTGACGTTACTCGCAGAAGAAGCACCGGCTAACTCCGTGCCAGCAGCCGCGGTAATACGGAGGGTGCAAGCGTTAATCGGAATTACTGGGCGTAAAGCGCACGCAGGCGGTCTGTCAAGTCGGATG
>NZ_JANEWJ010000108.1:0-277 GCF_028069755.1 Citrobacter sp. Igbk 16
CATCCGACTTGACAGACCGCCTGCGTGCGCTTTACGCCCAGTAATTCCGATTAACGCTTGCACCCTCCGTATTACCGCGGCTGCTGGCACGGAGTTAGCCGGTGCTTCTTCTGCGAGTAACGTCAATTGCTGAGGTTATTAACCTCAGCACCTTCCTCCTCGCTGAAAGTACTTTACAACCCGAAGGCCTTCTTCATACACGCGGCATGGCTGCATCAGGCTTGCGCCCATTGTGCAATATTCCCCACTGCTGCCTCCCGTAGGAGTCTGGACCGTG
>NZ_JANEWJ010000109.1:0-274 GCF_028069755.1 Citrobacter sp. Igbk 16
CTCCTGAAGGAACGTTGAAGACGACGACGTTGATAGGTCGGGTGTGTAAGTGTAGCGATACATTGAGCTAACCGATACTAATGAACCGTGAGGCTTAACCTTACAACGCCGAAGGTGTTTTGGCGAAAGACAGACACAAGATTCAGTTTGATTACAGATTACATCAGAACGCAAAAAGCGGTCTGATAAACAGAATTTGCCTGGCGGCTGTAGCGCGGTGGTCCCACCTGACCCCATGCCGAACTCAGAAGTGAAACGCCGTAGCGCCGATGGT
>NZ_JANEWJ010000110.1:0-269 GCF_028069755.1 Citrobacter sp. Igbk 16
ACACTACCATCGGCGCTACGGCGTTTCACTTCTGAGTTCGGCATGGGGTCAGGTGGGACCACCGCGCTACAGCCGCCAGGCAAATTCTGTTTATCAGACCGCTTTTTGCGTTCTGATGTAATCTGTATCAAGCTGAAATCAATGTCTGTCTTTCGCCAAAACATCTTCGGCGTTGTAAGGTTAAGCCTCACGGTTCATTAGTATCGGTTAGCTCAATGTATCGCTACACTTACACACCCGACCTATCAACGTCATCGTCTTTAACGTTC
>NZ_JANEWJ010000111.1:0-265 GCF_028069755.1 Citrobacter sp. Igbk 16
ATCGTACCCCAAACCGACACAGGTGGTCAGGTAGAGAATACCAAGGCGCTTGAGAGAACTCGGGTGAAGGAACTAGGCAAAATGGTGCCGTAACTTCGGGAGAAGGCACGCTGATATGTAGGTGAAGTGATTTACTCATGGAGCTGAAATCAGTCGAAGATACCAGCTGGCTGCAACTGTTTATTAAAAACACAGCACTGTGCAAACACGAAAGTGGACGTATACGGTGTGACGCCTGCCCGGTGCCGGAAGGTTAATTGATGGG
>NZ_JANEWJ010000112.1:0-264 GCF_028069755.1 Citrobacter sp. Igbk 16
GCGCTACGGCGTTTCACTTCTGAGTTCGGCATGGGGTCAGGTGGGACCACCGCGCTACAGCCGCCAGGCAAATTCTGTTTATCAGACCGCTTCTTGCGTTCTGATGTAATCTGTAATCAAGCTGAAACTGATGTCTGTCTTCGCCAAAACACCTTCGGCGTTGTAAGGTTAAGCCTCACGGTTCATTAGTATCGGTTAGCTCAATGTATCGCTACACTTACACACCCGACCTATCAACGTCGTCGTCTTCAACGTTCCTTCAGG
>NZ_JANEWJ010000113.1:0-264 GCF_028069755.1 Citrobacter sp. Igbk 16
CCTGAAGGAACGTTGAAGACGACGACGTTGATAGGTCGGGTGTGTAAGTGTAGCGATACATTGAGCTAACCGATACTAATGAACCGTGAGGCTTAACCTTACAACGCCGAAGGTGTTTTGGCGAAGAGAGACATCGATTTCAGCTTGATTACAGATTACATCAGAACGCAAGAAGCGGTCTGATAAACAGAATTTGCCTGGCGGCTGTAGCGCGGTGGTCCCACCTGACCCCATGCCGAACTCAGAAGTGAAACGCCGTAGCGC
>NZ_JANEWJ010000114.1:0-261 GCF_028069755.1 Citrobacter sp. Igbk 16
TCCCTACTCTCGCATGGGGAGACCCCACACTACCATCGGCGCTACGGCGTTTCACTTCTGAGTTCGGCATGGGGTCAGGTGGGACCACCGCGCTACAGCCGCCAGGCAAATTCTGTTTATCAGACCGTGTTTTACGTTCTGATGTAATCTGTAATCAAGCTGAAATCGATGTCTCTCTTCGCCAAAACATCTTCGGCGTTGTAAGGTTAAGCCTCACGGTTCATTAGTATCGGTTAGCTCAATGTATCGCTACACTTACAC
>NZ_JANEWJ010000115.1:0-257 GCF_028069755.1 Citrobacter sp. Igbk 16
ACTAAGCGTACACGGTGGATGCCCTGGCAGTCAGAGGCGATGAAGGACGTGCTAATCTGCGATAAGCGTCGGTAAGGTGATATGAACCGTTATAACCGGCGATTTCCGAATGGGGAAACCCAGTGTGTTTCGACACACTATCATTACGTGAATACATAGCGTAATGAAGCGAACCGGGGGAACTGAAACATCTAAGTACCCCGAGGAAAAGAAATCAACCGAGATTCCCCCAGTAGCGGCGAGCGAACGGGGAGCAG
>NZ_JANEWJ010000012.1:0-128574 GCF_028069755.1 Citrobacter sp. Igbk 16
AGTTAATGATTTAAATAAAGACAGAAAATATCTGTTGATATCCGAATAAATAAGGATGCGTTCAAAGCAAAGAGCGAAATATACCCGTCATATTTCAAGTTGCCTATGCGTTGGCTGCGTTAGTTCACCTCAGCCACATCGTATCTGTGTGCCTGGGAATTCACTCCCCGGACTTCCTGCAACTGGAATTATTTAGGGCATACGAGAATTAATTAACATTTCATGCATCGCGAGAAACTCTTTTTTAACTAAAAAAAGAGGCGACTGCTTGCACCAAAATTTCAAGGAGATCGTTATGTCTAAAGCTATTTTTTTGGGTGACTCAATTTACCCCTGGCTAGGCATGCGAGAAATCCTACGTGGCTCATCATTATATATTGATATCGCGTACCATTCCTCCCAGACGCTTTCTGCCGTCCAAACGCTATCTCATGAAACGGATTGCATCATTATTAATCCTGACAAATCAGATTTCTTAAAATATGCCAGGATTATCCGCAACATGGCTATACGACCATCCACAACGATCATCGTGTTAGCCGATGAAGCCACTTTTTCTATTTTTCAAACAGTGTGCGGAATGGCCCTGCAGTTCCTCGATCAGGACACCAGCCTTGATCAGCTATTGCAAACTATCACGCGTATCACCGATAACAAAAATACGCGTAATATCAAAGAGCTACAAACAAAAATAACGACCAACGAATTCAATGTGATGATGATGCTAGCCCGGGGGTGGTCACTGACACAAATCGCCGGCGTATCACAAAAAAGTGAAAAAACAATCGGGGCGTACAAAAGCAACATTGCCAGAAAGCTGGGTAAAAGTAATACCCGGCTCAAGTACACCATTTCTCACTATAGCCAGCCGTAACTGACTTATTTAAGGATAGTAATCACGGTTAATTATTAACAGATTTTCTTTCGGCTCATTTTTTAATTCCGCCTGGCCCGGAAGGGATCGCTATTTTCGAAAATAGACATACCGGGTAGCACATCCGCGTGCCAACCATAGCCAACAACTCAACGTATTAACACATACATAACAGGAATGTAGACGAGGGTTATATATGAATAAGGTTTACAGCATTATTTGGAACGCGGCACTCGGTATCTGGGTTGTCGTCTCTGAATTAACCAGAGGTAAGAAAAAAAGCAGTTCACGTAAAACTGTTGCGGTACTGGCAGCCAGCGCATTAAGTGGCGCTACGATGATGGCTTCAGCGGCGCAGATTACCGCGACGGGCGCGCGAAATATTTCTGACGACTTCCAGAACGGTATTTCTGCGGGCGTTTATCAGGCTCCCCACGACTACGGCTTCTTATATGAAAATAATACCGCCAGTCAGGAACTCAATATCAGCGGCGCAATCCCGACGATTAATCCCGGTCAAAGCGGCGTTGTAGAATCAACCACCATCAGTCAATTGCTGCAAGAAAAAAAAATCACGCTGCAGGCCACCAGCCCAGGCCAGGGTGCAAAAACAATCACCACACCTGAAGAGCTGGCGGAATACCTGACGTATAACCAATCGGCTGAGCCTTCTCAAAGCGAAAACTTCACGGTGGTTGACCCCGCATTCCCGGACGGTTCAGAAACCATTAAAGTCTTTGATACCAATGTGTTAAGTAGCTTTCTCACTAAATCGCAAATCGGCGATTTCGTCTTAAATACTTATGATGCAACCAAGTCTGAAATCTATAAGCAGTTTGGTATCGCACTGGCAACCCATGGCGCTACGGCCAACCTGAATATAGGTAATGACACGCTCCATGTACGCGACAAAGCCAATACCATCGAGTTACTGGCCAAAGACTCCTCCTTACTGGAAGCGCAAGGCACCAGCAGCCAGGTAAACTGGCAGTCTGACAACTATATAAAATTTAACGCAGCACCCGTGGTTCCCACACAAACGTTCACCGGCTCAAAGCAAACCTCTGTCTTTGGCGATGATGTGTCGCTGATGACTTATGGCTATGACGCAGATGGCAAGGTTATCGAAACCGGGGTGCGCACATTCACCATTACCAGTACGCAGGAGTTGGCCGATTTTAACGACTTCCTGTTGGGCAGAAGTGACGACGCCGCAGAAAATGCCAATGGCGATAAGGTCAGCCAAATCCAATTGTGGCTGGATGCTAAAGAGGTCACAACCGTCACAGCAGCACAAGCAAAGTATGCCGGGTATATCGATAGTTTAATTCATTCCAGTCAGCCGTCTGACGAACTCACCTGGGACTACAAAGTCTGGACCGATGGCGACTCACATACCAACAACGCCACTGCCGCGCGCGGTGAGTTGCATGCCATTTATGCCAACGGCGCTGGCACTACCGGCACTCTGAATAAAGGGGCGATAATCGCCGTTGACGGCAGTATTAATGGCGTCATGAAAGCCATTGACGGTGGGGTTATCAACAACCTCGGCGAGCTGAACGCGCTACGCAGTTCTGGTGGGCAAAGCCTGGCGATTGGCATGTTGGCGCTAAACGCCGAGGCAACCAACCGCGGGACTATCAACTCAGGTCTGTTCATTGATAAAGACGGTAATCAAAACGTCAACAGCTACGGCGCATTCGGTATGCAGGGACAAGGTACCAGTGTTGTCACCAACGAAGGCACCATCAATCAGGCGATCACCACCGATAACTTCGGCACCGCATCTGCCGCCGATCCCTGGAGCAAAGATGTCCCGGATGCTTCGCTGACGCTGGCCATTGGTATGCAGTTGTCCAACGAGGCAAAAGGTGTCAATAACGGCAATATTAACGTCGTCGACGGACGTAAAAACGGTGCATCTTACGGTGACGGCACCGCCTTTGGCGTGGAAGTTGCGGGAAATGCGACCTTTACCAACAGTGCCGATGCCGCTATTTACCTGGGGCGTGACGCAAGTAACCTGACCCAGGATGTCATCATGCCAGGTGGTGCCAGCCTGAGCGCCGGGATTATGACCAAAAGTACCCAAGAGGTTGTTAACAACGGTCTCATCACGTTGGGCACCGGTGTCCGTAACGCGGCAGGAATTTTGATCGGCAACGCAACCGGTAACGTACTGAATACGGGCAACATCGTCATCAATGGTAATGGGGATGCAGGGAACAGCAAGAACTACGGTATCTCCGTGCGTGACAGCGGCGCGGAAAATAATCAGCAAATCAGAAACGACGGCAAGATTAACGTCAACGGCACGAATAACGTGGGGATCCACGTCAGCGCCAACAAAAAGAACGCCGCAGTGACCACCAGCGATACAGGTTCCATTATCGTAGATGGTACGGGTGGCATCAACGATCGTAACTATGCGGTCTGGGCTGAAGGTGGCACCAACGGACAGGCGACAGTCAACGTCTATTCCAACATCATATTGGACAAGGTCGGGAATATCGGCGTGCACGTACGTGATAACGCCATTGCTAACGTCGACAACCTGAGCAGCCCGGTGTTCAACAACACCGATCAGATTGGCTATTATCTGTATGGGGAAGGCGCTACCGCCAATATTGGTCAGGCGGTGATGAATGACAACGGTAAAGAACGTACCACCATTTTCCGTATTGCCAATGGTGCATTGTTGTCCGGCGACCCCAACGATCCGCAGAGCCCGACCCAATCCAACCTTGATCTCACCTTAAGCGGCAAAAACTCTGTTGGCGTTCTCGCTACCGGCGCAGGCAGTAAAGTCGATACTGGTGAAGCCACATTTACCGTGCAGGGTAGCGATTCCGCAGCGCTGGTCATCGAAGGCGGCGCCAGCGGTAATATCAGCGACAAAACCACCATTAATTTAACCGGTGAACGTACCGTTGCCGGGGTGGTTGATGGCCAGGCGCATCAGCTCAATGGCCGTAATCAGGACAATGCCACCAGCACGACGCTTACCTCAAACGCGAAGATCACCTCTGAAGCCAGTGGCAATGAAGTGATTGCCTATATAGCGAGAAATCTGGGTAACCTGATCCTCGATAGCGAATCGAGTATCAATCTTGCCAGCGTCGATAGTATCGGCGTGGACGTTCAACAAGGCGGGAGTCTGACCAATAAATCCGCCTCCGCTCTGCATGTCAGCAACGGTATCGGCGTTCGCGCGTCGGGTGCCAGTGCGCAAATTAATCAACTGGGCCAGGTTAAGGTTGATGATGGCACCGCTGGCGTATTGCTGACGGAAGGGGCCAGCCTGCAGATTAACGGCATTAGTGGCGACAGCATTACCACCAACGGCACCGCCGATGGCATTCGTCTGGCAGATAAAGCCGGCGACCTGTCAGCGCAGCATGTGAAGATCCGTGCTGATGGCACGGGCGCAGGCATTCAAAACGATGCGAACAACACTAATATCACTCTGCAAAATGTGACCATCGATGCCAACGACGGCGCGGGGATCCGCACCAGCGTTGCCCTGAACATGAAAGATGGGCTTAACAACATCCTTAACGTCAATGGTAAAGGTACCGGCTTCGCTTTTGAGCAGCACGACGGGAGCGCGACGACGGGTAACCTGGCCATCGGCACAGGCTATACCATTGAGGTGCTGAATAGCGAAGGCAGCGGTATCCGCGCCAACACAAACGGTAAAGTCACTACCAGTGCCGATATCAATGTGCGAAACGCCGCCGGTGGCTCTGCCATCATCGCGAAAAACGTCAGCGCGTTGACCAACAGCGGAAAAATTGTCTCAGCCAGCACCACGGCTCCAGTGATTGACGCCAGCGGCGACAGTAATAAAACCATTACCAACACCGGTACCCTTCAGGCCCTGACCGACACAGCGGTGGCTATCGAATCGGGCAAGGGCAATGACACGATTGATATCAGTAAAGGCACGACCAGTGGCGTGATCAACACGGGTGAAGGCACTGATACCTTTAACTGGCGTAGTGGCTCTTTTGCGGGCGAAGTGAATTTCGCGGGAGCCAACGGCAACAATAAAGCCAATATTGGCGACGTTGAACTGAATGAGACCCGCCACATCACTACGAAAGCCGGTAGCGGCAACGCCCTCACCTTCACCGATACACATGGCATCAGTGCAAAAATTGGCAGCCTGAGCGGCGATAACCTGACCACCGGCACCAACATCGGCACGGGGTGGGATTCACTGACAATTAGCGGTCAAAAGGCGGATATGCGTATTGTCGACCGTCTGGAACTGGCCAGCCAAACCATTGCCGTTACCGGCGGTGCAACGCTGCGTACAGGCGATCACGGTGAATCCACCAGCACCGCGGCAACGATTGCTGATTACGATGTGACGACTCAAGGCCCAGACAGCCGGGTCATCTTTGATACCCAGGGTGATAACACCGCGGCGCAAATCTATAACGGTACTATCAGCGGCGACGGAAAGTTTGAACGTGCGGCAGGCGGCACCACGGTGTTTACCGCCAACAACAGCTACAAAGGCTCTACCACCATTGCGCAAACAGGTACGTTGCAGTTAGGTTCCGGCGGAAATACGGGCGAAGTCAGCGCCGTTTCTGACATCATCGATAACGGCATACTGGCAATTAATCGCGCCAACGACGTCTTGCTGAACGGCGTTATTTCCGGTATCGGTGCACTGCAGCAAATAGGTGGCGGCATTACCCGTCTGGCCGGCAACAACATCTATACCGGCGACACAACGGTCACCCACGGCACGCTGTTGGTGAATGGCGATCAAAGCGCGGCACGTGGCGCAACCACCGTCAGCGGCACATCCACACTGGGTGGTAATGGCATTATCGGCGGCAACGTGTCGATGAACGATGCCACAACGATTAGCGCTGGTGACGGTGGTGCGGGTACGTTATCCATTAACGGTAATCTGCAACTTGGCAGCAAAACGACGTCCGCCTTCGAGCTGGGCCAGGCCTATACACCGGGCGGTAAGCTGAATGACCTGATCAACGTCAAAGGCGATCTGCAACTGGACGGAACTCTGGATGTCACCACATCATCAGGCGGGAATTTCGGCCCTGGTGTGTACCGTATTTATAACTACGGCGGTACGCTGAATAACCAGACGCTGGAGTTAGGTGCTGTACCGGACAGTCAGGATAAGAGCAACATTTTTGTCCAGACCTCTATCGACAAACAGGTCAACCTGGTAAATGCCAATGGCGTGACCCTGCAATTCTGGGATGGCGCAACCACCAGTCAGAACCACGGCTTAACGGGCATCGAAGGCAACAGCAAGATTGACGGTGGCGATGGCAAATGGATGGCGATCGGTGCTCAGGGTGACAACAACTGGACGACAGCTACCGGCGAGGGCAACGCCCCGTGGGCGCAGAAGTCCTTTGCCGTATTCACCACTCAGGGTGGCACCGTTACCGTGGATAACGCTGCAGGTGACGTCAACTTCTCTGGTGCGCAGTTTGATGCCGATGGTTACGTCGTAAAAGGCGATGCACTTAACGCCTGGGCCACCACAGAAAATGCCACCCATGCGGGGCAGACACCGGGAACCGGTGAACTGTTGCTGCGCGTAGGCGCCGGTGGTGCGGGACAAAACTTTACGGCAACCATTGAGTCAATCCTTCGTGAAGCCAGCACCAACGACAAACTGACACTGGTGAAAACCGACCTCGGCCGTCTGATCCTAAGCGGGGATAACACATATCGCGGCGGCACGCGAATTGATGGCGGTACGTTGCAGATCTCCTCTGACAGCAACCTCGGCCAGAGCGGAACCGATTTGGCGATTAACAACGCCTCGACGCTGCAATTAGGCGCAGATTTAACCAGCAATCGCACCATTGAGCTGGGCGCCAATGCTAATGCGGCCGTATTCGATCTCAATTCGCACCACTTCACGCCGACCGGCGAGATTACCGGTGATGGCAAACTGAAAGTCACCAGTAGCTCAAGCGATGCGGGCAGTACTCTGACGCTCGACCGTGCCAACAGCTACAAAGGCGACACAGAAATTGCCGGTACCGGTAATAGCAACAATGTGACGGTCAATGCCAGCAAAACAGGGGTATTCGGCAGCAACGAGAGCAGCACCATCACGGTTAATAATGGGGCAACGCTTAACGTCAGCGGCGCAGACACCCGTCTGCAATCACTGACCATGAACATTGCCGACAGCCTGTTAACGCTGGCGGATACCGTCACCGCCGCCAGTGCCAAACTGAATCTGACAGGTAAAGCCAAAGCCGTACTCTCAAACAACGCAACAGCCGGTGACGCGACGGTCAGCGTGGCGAAAGACAGCACACTGGCGCTGGAAGACAATGCCAGCGGCGGGAATGCCATTGTGACCAACAGTGGGCTGATGACCATGGCCGATGAGGCGATGGCAGAAAATACCCGTGTGGCCAACCTTGCAGGCGGCCTGGTAGATGTCAGCGCAGTAAACAGCGAGACCGCCATCGGTTCGTTGTCCGGCGCAGGTAACGTCGAGCTGGGTAATAAGCAACTGTCGCTGGGGAATCTGCATCTTGCTGACACCATCAGCGGGATTATCAGCGGCAACGACGGCAGCCTGGTGAAAGTGGGTAACGGTACGTTGACCCTGACAGGCGACAACACCTACACCGGTATCACTGATGTCAATGAGGGGGTATTGCTGGTCAACGGCAATCAATCTGCTTCTACCGGTCAGGTCACAGTGAAATCGGGTGCCACACTCGGCGGTAACGGTATTATCGGCGGTGCGGTCGATGTGCAGGATAACGGCCACATTACTGCCGGTGCCGCCATCAATAGCGTGGGTAAACTGACTACCGGTTCTCTGACGCTCAGCGATAACGCCCAACTGGATTATCAGTTTGGACAGGCTTATACCCCGGGCGGTGCTTTCAACGACTTGATTGACGTGAATGGCGATCTGACGCTCGACGGTAAGCTCAACATTGAAACCTCACCGGGCGGTAGCTTTGACGTTGGCGTCTATCGCGTCATCAACTACACCGGCACATTGACTAACAATGTGATGGATATTGCTAACGCGCCGGAAGCGGCTGACAGCCTGTACGTGCAGACGTCGGTGAAAAATCAGGTCAACCTGGTCAACCATGCCGGGCTGACGCTGCGCTTCTGGGACGGTACCGGCGGTGAAAATGGCGAGCTGAAAAATAACGGCGTCATCAACGGCGGTGATGGTATCTGGCAGTCAAGCCAGGGGAACGACAACTGGACGACGGATGAGTCTACGCCAGAAGGCGCGCTGAACGCACCGTTTACCGATGCCGCATTTGCCGTCTTCCAGGGGGAAGCCGGTAATGTGACCGTCGATAACAGCAAAGGCGACGTGATCATCAGTGGCGCACAATTCGCCACCGACGGTTATCGTGTAGGCGGTGAAGCCATCACTACCGATACCGCCAATACCTTGATTCGCGTCGGCGATGGCACGGTCGATGGCGTCAACTACACCGCAACCATTGATAGCGTGATCCGCGGTACCGGTGGTCTGAATAAAGGCGACCTCGGTACCTTGATCCTGACAGGCAACAACACCTACAGCGGCGGTACGACTATCACCTCAGGGACGCTTCAGGTTGCAGGCGATACCAACCTCGGCGCAGCAGAGACCGGAATCACCTTTAATGGCGGTACGCTGAAATATGGTGAAGCGTTTGATACCGCACGTCAGGTTACGCTGGAATCTGGTGGTGGGACATTCGACACCAACGGACATGATGTATCCCTGCTGACGGAAGTCGAAGGTAACGGTCAACTGACCAAAACCGGTAAAGGTTCACTGACGCTGACGCTGGATAACACCTATACCGGCGGTACCACCATCGAACAAGGTGTATTGCAGCTCGGCACCGGCGGTACGATAGGTAGCATTGAAGGGGATATCGTTGATAACGGCGTGCTTAACGTTAATCGCGCCGATACGCTGGCGTTAAGCGGAAACATCAGTGGTGCAGGCCAACTGCATCAGACCGGTAGCGGTACGACGGAGCTGCAAGGCCAAAACAGCTACAGCGGTGCAACGCTCATCACCAGCGGGGTATTGCAAGCCGGTGATACCAACACCCTGAGCGCCGCCTCGCACCACTATGTTGTCGCGGGCACCACCCTGAATACCCAGGGTTATAACCAGACAGTCGCCGGGCTGAGCAACGGTGGCGATGTATCCCTTATCGGCCAGCAACCTGGCACAACCTTAACGGTTAAAGGGGATTACAGCGGCGAACAAGGCACTATCAACATGGCTGCCCGGCAGAATGCCGGCGGCACAGGTATTGCCGACCGCCTGATTATTGATGGCGGTAAAGCCAGCGGAAGCACGCTGCTGGATGTCGACGGTTCCGGGCTCGGCGCACCGACCGTGGGTGACGGTATCGAAGTGGTCACAGCGCTTAATGGCGCAACGACGACGGCGCAAACGTCGCGGGATGCCTTCCATCTTGCCGCTGAGCGTATGGCTGCGGGTGCCTTTGAGTATCAGCTCCACGCCGGGAATGCTCAGGGTCAGGGCGAAAACTGGTATCTGCGGAGTGAATATCGTCCGGAAACCATGCTGTACTCCGGTCTCGCCAGCGTCGTTCGCCAGGGTGACATCAGTCTGTTGGGCAACATGCACCAACGTATGGGTGATGAGGTTAAACCGGGTATTGATGAAGACAATCGCGCCTGGGCGAGAATGATTGGTTATTCCGGTAAAACCAAACTGGATGATGCAGCCGGTACGCAAACCAGCTCCCATACCATGGGTATTCAGGTCGGCGTCGATATGTACGCCAATGAAAGCTGGAAAGCCGGTATGTACACCAGCATTCTGGATATCGACAGCAATGTGAAAGGCAGTAAAACGGGCAGCAACGGCAAAGGCGGCAACATCGACGACAACGCATTTTACGTTGGCGGTTATGCCACCTGGTTCTCTGGTGACGGTATGTATGTCGATAACGTGCTGCAGTACGGGAACCATAAATCCCGCCTGTCGGCATCGGGTAACAACGGCTCTTACACCGTCAAAGGCAATACGCTGACGGCCTCAACTGAAGTGGGTAAAGCATTCCGTTTAGGTGCCAGCGCCTGGAGCCTGGAACCGCAGGCCCAGTTGATCTATCAGTACAGCGACTTTGATAACAGCACGCTGGATGGTGTAACCCAAACGAGAGTGAATATGGATACCGCCGATTCATTTACCGCGCGTCTGGGCGTGCGTCTGGTCGCGGACTACGACACCAACCACGGCAAGTTCCAGCCGTACGGCCGGGTAAACGTCTGGCAGGGTCTGGGTTCCAAAGATAAAACGCACTTCAGCAATGCGGTCGCCACTACCACACTGGAATCTTCACAGCAGTACTCCAGCACCGAGGTTGCAGCGGGTCTGTCGTGGTCTATCGATCGTAATCTGCAGGTCTACGGCGAACTGGGGACACAGTTCAGCAACGGCAGCAATAAATCGCAGGTTGAAGCCCCGGTCAATGCGTCTATTGGCTTTAAGAAATCGTTTTAAGCAGGCATAACCTCGCAAGCCCCCTGTTCACAGGGGGCTTTTTTTTGCCGTTCAGGGCCGCCTGATGCGCTACGCTTATCAGGCTGACAGACTTACCAGCAACGCGGAACAATCAAGGGATTGGGAAACGTAAATAAGGAGGGATTAACGGTTATATTGCGCTAACAGTGAAGGGATCTCTTCTGCCAACACCGGGGGAGAAATGAAGAAGCCTTGAATTTTGTCGCAGCCAATCTGCGTCAGGCGATCAAGTTGAGACTGGGTTTCGACCCCTTCGGCCAGGACTTCAATGCCAAAATTGTGCGCTAAAGAAATGATGCCCTCAATAATCCTTGTCGATTTAGTGTCGGGCTCTATTTCGGTGACAAACTCTTTATCAATTTTTAAGGTATCAAAAGGATATTTCAGCAGATAATTAAGATTAGCGTGCCCGGTACCAAAATCATCGAGCGCTAATTTGACCCCTATTGCCTTCAGTTCCGTCATATTTTTCGCCGCTATTTGACTGTCACACAGCGGCGATGTTTCCGTTACTTCAATCTGGCATCGATGAACCGGAAGGCCGGAAGCGGCCAAGTTTTGTCTTATTCGTTGAGGTAAAAGAGGATCGCAGAATTCAAGCGCAGAAATATTTACTGATAATACAAGAGGTTCAGGCCAAGCACTCGCAACATTCCACGGTGGGCTGGCAACCATATCTTCAATTGAAAATATATTGCCACTGTCTTCCAGTAACGTAATAAACACATCAGGAGAAATCATACCCATCTGAGGACTGTTCCACCGCATTAATGCTTCAAACCCGCTAATACACTCGGTATGTAAATTAAAAATAGGCTGATAAACCATATAAAGCTGACTGGTATTCAATGCCTTTTCAAGCGCGGTGAGCACCTCATCGGAATTAAACATTCCCCTCTCCCTTTACAAATCATATACATTAAAAACCAGTCAAAATCACTCCCGAGTTGTACCTGCTGTTAAGTGCGCTACATCAGAAAAGAATAGCCAGGTTAGGGTAAAAAAGACATGCTATGGGTAAATCTGACAATCAGTTTATTCAGATCAGAGGTATTGGTCAGTCCCAGCTTGGCGACAACTCTCATTTTATGCGCCTGAATAGTTTTATAGTTCAGACTAACCAGCTCAGAAATTTCCTTGGCAGAATAACCACTTACCAATAGACTGAGGATTTGTTGTTCTCTTTCCGTCAATCTTTTCTGCGAGCGATACAGCCGGGGATTCCATTTCCCGACCGATAACGTTGCCAACTGAGAAAAATCACGTAATGAGGATTTCTCAGTCAATACTATCGTTTTTTCAACGTATAATAATTCAACACATAATTTCGCCACCAAACTATCAGCGACGATGACGACGACGCTATTATAAAACTTGAACCGGTTTTTATTCAAAAACTGCACAATGGCGGAACACGGCTGTTCATTGTTAATGATATTAAAAACCATTGTCTGATGCTGGCATAATGACGACTGCTGCAACATATCCTCAAACTGGAATGTTTTTATCGGCACATGTTTGCTTGTCAGGTAGGCAAACATACCGTTGCCCACAAAATTATCACTGCCACACATCAACATCCTGTTCACCGCTCCTTATAAGCTTCTAATTTTATTACTCATTAAAAATTTAATAATGGTTTTCTCAACTTCAGCCTCTTCACGACGGTTCTTAAAATCGAACTCGCAAGAAACCTGATGACAGGAATACAACTGATTATCCTCATCAAATTCGTTGATCGCGACGACATCAATGACTTTTAAATCAAGCTGAAAACTGCCGAACGTATCAAAATCCAGAGCAGCATTTTTAATCACTGCATCCTTGTAAAGAAAACGGGCATTAACATCTTTAGCGATTAACGCACAGCCACCCTGAGAGATGTTTTTAATCTTAAGTGAGTAGTTCTCTCCGTTTTTGTAACGACCAAAACAGAAAAAATCGAACCCCTTCAGAAAAGAAAACCGCTGATTCTGTCGCTGTTGGGCAAAGAAAATCATATCCGGGATGAGGTAGGATAATCCTGCCTCAGCACCTGTTGATGGGGTTGCTTCAAATCTGGCGCTAAATTTTATAATCCCGCTGTCACTGTGCAGGATAAAGTATTGGATCTTTTCAGGAATGATGTCTTCATGACCGGTGACCACAAAGCGTTCGAAATCGATCCTTTCTAACTGCGTGATGACACTGGTGTTTTCACATAAAACTTCCAGCTTCGTCTTCTTATGCAGCTCTTCACGAAGGATAGCGATGATCTCAAACTTGTTGTCCTTTGCTAATCCAAAGTTCATTCTAAAACCCTTATTTCCATATTTAAGATATGTCTCGGCCCCGGTCTGATGACAGACAAAAACGCGAGATCAGCATCCACCCCTGGCGCCTAATTACCATAGTGGATTCCATGTCGAACAGTTGATTAAAACTTAAGTTTTTAACTATCTTTTGCCATTTATTGATACGTAAAAACATTTAATCAGAATTAATTTTAGCTTAAGCCATGCCTAAAACCATGCAAACCTACGCAATAGCTATAACAAAAGCGAATAACAAGACTTATAAAAATGCGATTTTGAGATAATAAATAGCAATAATCGCATAGAAATAAAATAGAAAAAATGCTGTAAAACTAAGGGGTTGACAACACAGAGCGTGGACGGGGGGGGCTGAACCTATAGGCACGATATCCAGCGGGGATTGATACCAATACCATAACCTCTCATTTCACAGGGAAGAATGCATTATTCAGGTATATTAATCGTAATTTAACTTAAGTGATAAAAAAGGCCAGCATCATGCTGGCCCCGGTAAATACCGAATTAAATTAGAGTGGCAAACTCTCTTACAGAGGGTACAGCGTTAAAAATTCAATACCGTTGTTTAACGATTGCTCGGGCAGAATCAGCAATTATCATCACTGCCCCAGCCAACATTAACGTGTCTTTTAGCACCAGACGTCCCGCCCCCGATAAATACGGAAAACCGTGGTGTAAATCACCCAATGGCATAACCCATGCTTCCGGTGTGGTAATTAAAAACGACAAGGTGACAACCGGCGTTGCAAATGCCAGCACTCCCCCCATCAATCCTAACCAACGGCTGATCGGATTAGCAAGTACCAGCAGCGCGATAATAATTTCAACTACACCGAGCCCATTAGAGAAGCGATACGTATTATTCGCAGTTTGCCATTCTCGCTCTTGCGGTTTTAACTCACCTTCGTGCGTCAAATGCTGTTGGTATTCATTCGGATGCTCATAAAAGAATGACATCAGCGGGCTGTTTGCCACAAACGGTGTAATACTGTCAGCTTCATAAGGTATAAATTTCAATAAACCAATCCAGATAAAGACAATCGCAATACTCAGGCGAATCAAGGTTAATCCAATTCGATCCCCCAGCCCCAGTAAACGAAGATATTTTTCCATGACGGCTATCCTACTTGTACAAAATGGCAGTGGCATAAGTACTGCTATCAATTCTCATCGAGGTAATTTTCCATGAGGATGCCTGCTTTTCTTGCGCCAGTTTAGCAATGGCCGCTTCGACAACAGAAGGTGCCGCTGAAACAGCGGATACAGTAACGTGGGCCAGTTCGGTTGGTGTCTGGGCCTGTACGGAAAAAGTCACTGGTGCCGCCAATAACGTTGTCATCAGTAGCGTCGTTTTAACCATGTTCATTTCTATTTCCATTCATTCGTAATTTCAGTACCGATATAATAAAACACAGCCACTAATTTCATTTATTCCAGAACGCCAGAATAGCTGTTCGATAGTATTGCTTTATAAAAACATGATAAAAAAAAGCCCCACACAAGTGGGGCAAAGATGCAGACGCTATATTTATTATTGAATGAGAGAAAAAAGATCGTTTAATGACTCACTCATACTTGGATGGGTAAATATTTGGTCGCGCAATACGGTATAAGGTAACCCGGCATCCATCACCGTTTTAATGATATTAATCATCTCATGCGAATCCACACACAGCAGTGAGACACCTAATATCCGCTGCGTATCCGTGTCCACCACCGCTTTAAGTACACCACGCGTATCATCCATGACTCGCGCCCGTGGAATCGCAGCGACGGGAAGCGTCACCACCTGTACCGCCGCACCGCTGGCACGAGCCTGCTCTGCAGTCATCCCCACGCGGGAAAGCGGCGGTGTCATAAACACGGAATATGGCACATTTTGCCGATCGCCGGTATTTCGCAGCCCTTCACCTAACAGACCATCACGCACAATACGGAAGTCGTCCAGTGAGATATAGGTAAATTGCAGCCCCCCTGTTACATCTCCCATCGCCCAGATGTTATCCGCCGATGTCCGCAAATACTTATTCACAATAATGCCGCCACGATCGTTCACATCGACACCGGCTTTTTTCAGTTGCAGCTGTTCGGTCGCCGGCTTGCGGCCTGATGCGACCAGCAGTGCGTCAACAACCTGTTCCCCTTCCGGCATCTGTAGCTGCACCGCGCCATCATGAGACGAAACAGACTGCACCTTAGCATTGAGGATCAGCTCTACGCCTTTATCGCGTAAAATATCAGCGATCGCATCGGCGATATCCCGGTCCTCACGGGGTAAAAACAGCGGTGCAGCCTCAAAAATAGTGACCTGACTGCCGAAGTTGGCAAACATCGACGCAAACTCAACGCCGATATAGCCCCCTCCCAGGATACCCAGGCGCTGTGGGCGTTGGGTCAAATTCAGCACCCCGGTGCTGTCAAAGACGCCTGGCGTACTGGATAATCCCTCAATATCCGGAATCGTCGACTGTGCACCGGTATTAATAAAAATCTTCTCACCGCTCAGCTCAATCGTTCCTGTCGACTGCATTACCCGCACGGTATGGTTGTCGACAAATTCAGCACGCCCTTCAATCACATCCACATTTTCCAGATCGGCCAGATTATGGAAGTTTTTATCGCGCAGAAAACTGACCACGGAAGTTTTACGTTGCATCGCAGTCGCAAAGTCATGCTGAAGCTCAGCATCGTGCACCAGGGTTTTGGTTGGAATACAGCCGATATTAATGCATGTTCCGCCATACATGGTGTTGGACTGTTCAATAATCGCTACCCGCCAGCCCGTCTTTGCCAGCGTAGCCGCCAGCGTCTTACCTGCTTTGCCAAATCCAATAATGATCGCCTGATACTGTTTCATACTGCCTCTCCGCAAAGTCATTGTTCATTTGTTACTCTGGATTATAGGCAGTGCCCTATCAGGTCAGCATATCCATAACGCGCCACTTTTTGTTCAATCGTCTACAGCCATATAATAAAAACTTAAAAACCCCCAGATAAAATATAAAGTAACAATTTGATGGTATTACTTTAATGTAAAAAGATGACGATAATTACGGTTCTATCAACGACAATGAAAATTGTTCAGGAGTCTTTATGGATGCACTTAGCCGCTTGCTAATGCTTAACGATCCGCAGGGTTCTATTGATCAAAACTGCCTATTGAGCAGAGACTGGCAACTCCCTCATGCAGCAGGTGAGTTATCCGTGATCCGCTGGCATACGGTAACCCAGGGTAGCGCTTTACTGGAGATGCCTGACGGCAACACTTATACACTGCGTCCAGGTACGGTAGTCATCTTGCCGCAAAACTCCGCACATCGGTTGTGCCAGTCAGGTGAAGAGCAAACGCATATTGTCTGCGGAAGTCTGCAACTACAGACATCCTCCCGCTATTTCTTAACCGCGCTGCCGGAAGTTTTGCTGCTGGCACCTGGCGAAAATAGCCCCGCTTACCACTGGCTTAAGGCGATGATTGGGCTGATGCAGCAGGAATCATTGAGCATGCTGCCCGGTTCCAACGTTGTGTGCAGCCAGCAATGCGCCACGCTTTTCACGTTTGCCGTTCGCGAATGGTTATCTCAGGCTCCCCCCGCCAAAAATGTGCTGAATCTGCTATTACATCCCCGACTGGGAGCCGTGGTGTTCCAGATGCTGGAATCACCCGCACATCCCTGGAGTGTTGAAGAACTGGCGCAGCGCGCGCATATGTCCCGGGCCAGTTTTGCCCAACTGTTTCGCGAGGTTTCAAACTCCACGCCGCTCGCCGTACTCACCACATTGCGTCTGCAATTCGCCGCCCAGATGCTGTCGCGCGGCGCCCAACCGTTGGTCGTGATTGCCGAATCGGTGGGATATGCCAGCGAGTCATCTTTTCACAAAGTTTTTCTGCGTGAATTCGGTTGCACGCCTGGCGAGTACCGTAAACGGGTGAAAGCGCTGGAATCATAGCGCTCACCTTCAAAGGAATGAAAGCGAGCGCTAGCAGGGGCTATTTCTGGGTGCGATGCCTGTGTAGCCACATCAGCTTATACGCTGCCGGAATGATGAACAGTGACAGCAACGGTGCCGTGATCATGCCGCCAATCATCGGTGCAGCGATACGGCTCATGACTTCAGACCCGGCTCCCGTTCCCCATAAAATCGGCAGCAGACCCGCAATGATGACCGCCACAGTCATTGCTTTAGGACGCACACGCAGTACCGCTCCGTGGTACAACGCCTCATCCAGTTTATCCACGGTAAAGGTTTGCGGATTTTCCAGCGCAGGCTCTGCTTCAATGGCGTGGCGCAGGTACATCAGCATCACCACACCAAATTCGGCAGCCACGCCTGCCAGTGCGATGAATCCAGTTCCGGTCGCGACCGACATATGGAATCCCATCCAATAGAGAAACCAAATTCCGCCTACCAGCGCAAAGGGCACACTGGTAATAATCAACAGGGCTTCACCAAAACGACGGAATGCCAGATACAGCAGCACGAAGATAATCATCAGCGTCATCGGCACCATCAGTTTAAGCTTGTGGCTGGCGCGCTCAAGCAGCTCAAACTGCCCGGAGAATGCCACGCTGGTCCCCGGTTTTAGCTGGACGTTTTCCGCAATCGCTTTTTTCAGATCGTTCACCACCGACACCATGTCGCGATCGCGGGCATCAATGTAGATCCAACTGGTTGGCCGCGCGTTCTCAGTTTTCAACATCGATGGCCCCGAAACCACCTGCACATCCGCCACATCCGCTAGCGTGATTTGCTGTTTCATTGGCGTCAATATCGGCAGATTGCGTAGCGTTTCCGGGCTATCGCGATAGCTTTGTGGATAACGCAGATTAATCGGATAGCGAGCGATACCTTCAACCGTTTCACTTACCATGGCACCGCCTACCGCTGAGGTGATAAACAGTTGCACATCACCGACGGTCATCCCATAACGGGCGGCCTTTTCACGATGAATATCTACGCTAAGATAACGCCCGCCGACCAGACGTTCAGCCAATGCGGACGCCACACCAGGCACCGTTCTTGCGACTTCTTCGATTTGCTCTGCCGTGGCGTCAATATCCGACAAAACGGTACCCGAAACTTTAATGCCGATAGGGCTTTTAATCCCCGTAGAGAGCATATCGATACGGTTACGAATTGGCGGTACCCACAGATTCGCCAGCCCCGGTAAACGAACGGTTTTGTCCAGTTCCTCAATGATTTTGTCCATCGTCATCCCTGGACGCCACTGATCCTGCGGCTTCAGTTGGATGGTGGTTTCCACCATTTCTAACGGTGCGGAATCGGTCGCCGTTTCAGCTTTACCGGTTTTACCAAACACGCGCGCCACTTCAGGAACCGTCATGATGAGCTTATCGGTTTTTTGCAGCATATCTGCCGCCTGTGCTGCGGAAATTCCCGGTAAGGTTGAAGGCATATACAACAGATCGCCTTCGTTAATCTGCGGTAAAAATTCGCCCCCAACCTTATTCAGCGGGAAGATAACGGTCAGGATCGACAGCACCGCCACCAGCAGGGTCATTTTTGGCCAATGCAGCACCTTCAACAATAACGGATGGTAAATACGAATCAGGAAACGGTTAAGCGGGTTGCTGCTTTCCGCTGGGATCTTGCCACGGATCCAAAACCCCATCAGGATCGGGATCACCACAATGGCCAGAAACGCAGCGCCTGCCATGGCGTAGGTTTTGGTAAATGCCAGCGGACCAAATAACCGTCCTTCCTGCCCTTCAAGCGTGAAGATGGGGATAAACGACAGTGTGATAATCAGTAAGCTAATGAACAGCGCCGGGCCGACTTCCACCGAGGCATTGGTGATGACTTTCCAGCGCGTGTCGTTATCCAGCTTTTCACCCGGATGCTGATGCCCCCACTCTTCCAGCCGCTTATGCGCGTTCTCAATCATAACGATTGCGGCATCAACCATCGCCCCGACCGCGATGGCTATCCCCCCAAGCGACATAATGTTGGCGTTCAGTCCCTGGAAATGCATCACGATAAACGCGATACACAGTCCCAGTGGCAGAGAAATTATGGCCACCAGCGCTGAGCGGATATGCCACAGGAAAAGCGCGCATACCAGCGCCACAACGATAAACTCTTCCAGTAGCTTGTAGCTCAGGTTATCAATCGCGCGATCGATCAGTTGACTGCGATCGTATGTTGTAACTACTTCAACACCTTCCGGCAGACTGCTCTTCAGCGTTTCAAGTTTAGCCTTAACCGCAGAGATCACCTCGCGCGCATTTTTACCTGAGCGCAGGATGACTACGCCGCCTGCCACTTCGCCTTCGCCATTCAGCTCGGCGATCCCACGGCGCATTTCCGGCCCAATTTGTACGCGGGCAACATCACGCAGATAGACCGGAACGCCATCAGCGCCGGTTTTCAGTACGATATTATTGAAGTCATCAAGGGACTGCAGATACCCACTGGCGCGGACCATGTATTCCGCTTCGGCCATTTCGACAGATGAACCACCGGCTTCCTGGTTTGAGGCATCCAGCGCCGATTTCACCTCACCCAAGCTGATGCCATATTGCGTCAGCTTCATCGGATCGATGACAACCTGGTACTCTTTAACCACACCGCCCACCGAGGCAACTTCCGCCACGTTAGGGATAGTTTTCAATTCATATTTTAAGAACCAGTCCTGCAGCGAACGTAATTCAGCAAGATCATGTTTACCGCTGCGATCCACCAGCGCATATTCAAATATCCAGCCGACCCCTGTCGCATCCGGTCCCATTTCAGCACTGACGCCTGCGGGTAATTTCCCCTGCACCTGGTTGAGGTATTCCAGGACACGGGAGCGTGCCCAGTAAGGATCGGTACCGTCTTCAAAAATGACATACACGTAAGAGTCGCCAAACTGCGAGAAACCCCGCACCGTTTTCGCTCCCGGCACCGATAGCATGGTGGTGGTCAGCGGATAGGTCACCTGATTTTCAACAATTTGCGGCGCTTGCCCCGGATAACTGGTTTTGATGATCACCTGCACATCAGAGAGATCGGGCAGCGCATCAACCGGCGTATTCACGATGGTCCAGGTGCCCCAGATGCTGAGAAACAGCGCCCCCATCATCACCAGGAAACGGTTTGCCACCGAGCGGCGAATAATCCATTCAATCATTTATCATGTCCTCAGTGTGAATGGCTCGCCTGGGCTGGCATCGCGGGTACAGCGTGTGTCCCGTTTGTCTGGGCACGCATACGATCCAGAGCGCCAGAAATATTCGCTTCGGAATCGATCAGAAACAGACCGCTGGACACCACGTTTTCACCTTCGCTCAGACCAGAGCGGATGGCCGTTAACCCCTGAGACTCATGGAATACGGCAACCTGCTTAGGTACAAATCGTCCTTCATTATCGACGGTGATAACCCGCTGCTCGGTACCGGTATCAATCAGCGCCTTAGACGGGATCAGCAGCATCGGTTCGCTTTGCGTTTTTAGTTGCAGATAGGCATTCATTCCCGGCTTCAGGGCCTCATCCGGGTTATCAACCTGCAGGCGAACCTGGAGCGTGCGCGTCGTGGCATCCACACTCGGCAAAATACTCCATTTGCTAATGGTGAAGGGTTTACCCGGCCAGGCAGGCACGGTAATGGTGAATTGTGAGGCGTCTTTAATCAGCCAGGCGATAGATTCCGGGACTGAAGCACTGACCCATACCGGATCCATTCCCTGAATTTTCGCGACCACATTATCTTTTAAGATGTTCATACCAGTACGTAAATCAAACGCGGTAATCACCCCATCAATAGGGGCCTTCAGGGTAAAGCGGGTCTGAATTTTACGCGTCGCTTTCAAGCGTTGAATGTCCGCCTCTGGCATTCCCGCCAGGCGTAATCTCTCCAGAATGCCTTCAACCTGCGTCGCACTGCCGCCCGTTTCCCGCAGCAATAAATATTCACTTTGTGCTTCTACCCAGTCAGGGATTGTCAGATCGATAAGCGGCGAGCCCTGCTTAATTTTGTCGCCCACGGTCAACGGATAGACCTTCTCAATAAAACCTGCCGACCGCGCCTGAACAATGACAAATTGATATTCGTTATAACTGACGTTCGCCGGGAAAGTTTGTGCATATTGCAATGGCCCACGACGCACGGGTTCGGTTTTTAGCCCCAGATTCTGGGTCTGTGTCGGGTCAATACGCACACCCGGTGCGGATGTACTCGCTGTCTCTTCATCGGCATATTTCGGGATCAGATCCATATCCATAAACGGTGATTTACCCGGTTTATCAAACCGCGTGTTGGGATACATGGGGTCGTACCAGAATAAAACTTTACGCTCTTCTTTTTTTTGAGCAGCGCCGGTATCGGCCGATACTTTTGCGGATGAATAATAGGTATACACACCGACAGAAATAATTCCGCCGACAATCATGCTGCCGAGAATAAGCGCGGTATTTTTAATATTTAAAGACGCCATAGTGATTTCCATTGCGCGATAGTCTCGCCCGTGTTCAGGAAAACCCGGGCAAGAATAAAAGAGACCAGCGAGATCCGTTATTTACTGATGTGAATATCGCGTAAGACAGAGAGATTTCCCTGCTGAACAAACGTAAAGGCAACTTTATCACCTGGCTGAATATCGTCGGCCTTGGTATCAGATACCAGCGTGAAACGCATCGTCATTGCCGGCCAGTTCACTGCGGGAATAGGTTCATGTTTAATCGTGACTTTTTTGCTATCCATATCAATAGATTCAATCACGCCTGTCGCACTAATCACTTGCTCCTGCTGGGCCGCAGGCGCCATATTCATCATCTCGCCATGCTGATGTTCATTGGCCTGAGCGTTAAACATGACGACAGATAACACAGTAAACAAAGCGGCTTTAGCGGTAGTTTTCATAATATACTCCTGAGAATTTAAGATTAAAGATCATTCAACCCAGCCACCGCCTAAGGCAGCAAACAGCTTAATTTCATTAACCTGTTGGGCATAGTTAAGGTCGAGTAGCGATTGCTGTGTAGTGAATAAAGAACGCTCGGCGTCCAGTACTTCGATATAACTAACAGCACCATTTTGATAGAGTGCACGAGCACGTTGCAGCGTGATTTGTAATGAGTCCAGATAACGCTGTTGACCGGTAATTTGATCGGCAAGGCTTTGACGCAGCACCAGCGCATCCGCAACTTCTTTAAATGCGTTCTGAATTTTCTGCTCATAATTCACCACCGATTGCTGCTGGCGGATTTCTGCTAAATCGAGATTTGACTGATTACGTCCAGCGTTAAAGATCGGAATGTCTATTTTCGGGACAAAATTCCACATGCCGCTGGCCGCATTAAAGAGGCTGGAGAGATCGCCACTGCTGCTGGATACAGAGCTGGTCAGCGTAATCGATGGGAAAAATGCCGCTCGTGCAGCGCCAATATTGGCGTTCGCCGCCAGCAATCCATGTTCGGCTTCCATAATATCCGGGCGCTGCAATAATATTTGCGATGGGAGTGCGGGGGGCAGTGTCACGGGTTTTATATCACCGCGACTGTGCACACGGTCGTCCGGTAATTTCCCGTACGTCCCCAGCAATAGTTGCAGTGCGTTGTTCGCCTGCGCCAGTTCGCCCTGGCGTTTGGCAATATCGCTGCGTGTGCTTTCAATCACGCCGCGAGCCTGTTCCAGTGCCAGCACGTTCGTACTGCCGGTCATCAACTGCTTCTCGACGAACGCATAAGAGCGCTGGTAGTTTTGCAACGTTTCTTCGGCAATTTGCAGTTGCGCATAAGCCAGACGCTGGTTGAAATAACTTTGCGCCACGTTAGAAATTAATGAGATATGCACCATTCGACGCGCCTCTTCACTGGCGAAAAAATTCTGCCGATCGGCTTCACTCATATTTTTCAGTCGTCCAAAGAAATCCAGATCGAAACTGAGATTCAGTCCTGCTTCAAATTCCCGGTTGGTGCTGCTATCGCCTTTTAATTTCCCACTATAAGTACCGCTGGAACCGGCGTTAAGCTGCGGGTAACGATCGGCATCCGTCACACCATATTGCGCTTTCGCTTCCTGAACCTTCAGTACCGCCATGCGTAAATCACGGTTATTGACCAGCGCCTCTCCAATCAACGCCTTCACCTGGGAGTCAACAAAAAAGGTACGCCAGCCTGTATCCTGATATCCCATAGGAGCCGAAACCAGCGTGTTCTGACTTAAGGAGAATTGCTGCGGAACCGGCAATGCAGGACGCTGATAGTCCGGTGCCAACGAGCAGCCGGCCAGAACAAAAATAGCGCTGAGGGTAAGAAGCTTAAATTTGTACATAGTTCTTCTCGTCCAGACCGGACTGATAACCATAAAAGATGTGTGAATTTATACCTGAATGACTCTGTTTAACCGGTGACAGGAAAATGACAAAACTGTCATTTTCCCAATAACCGATTGCTATCCGATCCGCCTTCTCTAGAATTGAAAATCCGCACAGCCAGTGCGTGATGGAGAATGTCATGAAGATTTTGATTGTCGAAGATGAAAAAAAAACCGGTGAATACCTAACGAAAGGCCTGACGGAAGCGGGTTTTGTTGTGGATTTGGCGGACAACGGTCTGAACGGATATCACCTGGCGATGACCGGTGATTATGACCTGCTCATTCTCGACATCATGCTGCCCGATGTAAACGGCTGGGATATCGTGCGAATGCTGCGCACCGCCAACAAAGGCATGCCCATTCTGCTTCTCACCGCACTGGGTACCATTGAGCATCGGGTCAAAGGTCTGGAGCTGGGAGCTGATGATTATTTGGTTAAACCGTTTGCCTTTGCGGAATTGCTGGCGCGGGTCAGGACACTGCTGCGACGGGGGGCCGCAGTCATTGTCGAAAGTCAGTTTCAGGTCGCGGATTTAATGGTCGATCTGGTCAGCAGAAAAGTCACCCGCAACGGCACACGCATCACCCTGACCAGTAAAGAGTTTACGCTGCTTGAATTTTTCCTGCGTCATCAGGGAGAGGTGTTGCCGCGTTCACTGATTGCCTCTCAGGTCTGGGATATGAATTTTGACAGCGACACTAACGCGATTGACGTCGCCGTGAAGCGTCTGCGGGCCAAAATCGATAATGACTTTGAGCCGAAACTGATTCAGACCGTGCGTGGCGTGGGGTACATGCTTGAGGTGCCGGATGTCCGCTAAACGATTACAGCGCCCTTTTTCGCTGGCAACACGGTTAACCTTTTTTATCAGTCTGGCGACTATCGCCTCATTTTTCGCTTTTGCATGGATAATGATCCACTCGGTAAAAGTCCATTTCGCAGAGCAGGATATCAATGATTTAAAAGAGATCAGCGCGACGCTGGAGCGTATTATTAACCACCCGAACGAACCGGAATCGCGTCGGCTGGAAACACTAAAAAACGTAGTTTCGGGTTATTCTAACGTCATTATTTCTCTGGAAGATGCCAATCAGAGGGCTATTTTCCATTCACCTAATGCGCCGGATCTTCGTCAGTTTATCGCCACGGCAACGCCGGATAAAAATTCCCATACCCGGAATGTCTTTTTAATTTCCGGCCCAACGCTGCAAACATCAGAACATGCGCACGGGAAAAACGCATCCTCCAACTGGCGAATGATTCGTTTGCCCATTGGGCAGTTGCCAGACGGGAAACCGGCCTATACGTTGTTTATGGCATTATCGATCGATTTTCATCTGCACTACATTAACGATCTGAAAAACAAGCTGATCATGACAGCATCGTTAATTAGCATGATGATTGTTTTTATCGTGCTGTTCGCGGTCTATAAAGGCCATGAACCGATCCGTAATGTCAGTCGGCGCATCCAAAATATCACCTCTAAAGATCTCGATGTCCGCCTGGACCCGCAGGCCGTGCCGATTGAGCTTGAGCAACTGGTTGAGTCGTTTAATCACATGATCGAACGAATCGAAGATGTGTTTAAACGCCAATCCAATTTTTCTGCAGATATTGCTCACGAGATCCGCACGCCAATCACCAACCTGGTCACGCAAACAGAAATTGCCCTCAGCCATCCCCGCAGCACGAAAGAGCTGGAAGATGTGCTCTACTCTAATCTCGAAGAGTTTGGCCGCATGTCGAAGATGGTGAGTGATATGTTGTTTTTGGCACAGGCAGACAATAATCAGCTGATCCCGGAAAAAACAGCGCTGAATCTTGCGGATGAGGTCAGTAAAGTGTTCGACTTTTTCGAAGCCTGGGCGGAAGAACGCGAAGTCAGCCTGCGCTTTGAAGGTCGGGCATGCTGGGTTTCTGGCGACCCGTTAATGTTACGCCGGGCAATGAGCAACCTGCTCTCTAACGCGATGCGCTATACGCCAAAAGGCGAGTCTGTCACCGTGCGAGTGAAAGAGGCCGATGATCTCGTGCATATTATTGTGGAAAATCCCGGTACGCCAATAGCCGCGGAACATCTGCCACGACTCTTTGACCGGTTTTATCGCGTCGATCCCTCACGACAGCGTAAAGGCGAAGGTAGCGGTATTGGCCTGGCGATAGTGAAATCGATTGTGATTGCCCACCAGGGCAAGGTCTCCGTGACATCCGACGCTCGCGCTACCCGCTTTATTCTGACATTACCCAAGTATGCCGCTTAATTATTATTGGTGGCGCTGATGCGCCATCGATTAAACCTGAGATTAAAATTATTTTTCTCTGACATCATAGTCATAATCCTGTCACCCCACTGACAGCCCCTGCTGATTATAATTCTCCTGTAAACCGACACTGGAGAAATATGATGAATAAGATATCTTCCTTTTTAGCTATCGCTTTTTTTATCTCAGCTGGCGTTAATGCGGCAGAAACATCCACAATGCATCAGCAGGCAGCTATGGCTCACGATATGATGAATAACAGCGATGCACCTGCTCATCAGCAAATGGCACAAACACATGAAGCACAGGTGAAAAATAGCCAATCAACACGGGCTAGCGCACCGTCTTTTTCACGCATGAATGAACATGAGAAAGCGATGGTTGTTCATCAGTCAATGAATAACAGTCATTCCTATTCACATGAACTGCAGGCGGAAAAACATCGCGAACAGGCAGCAACGCAAGGGTAGTCCATCGTCTCCACCAAACCACGCGTGCGGGCCTGTATAGCAACACAGCCTGCGCGCTTCCCCTTGGTTAATGTCAATATTAGAATTCTATTAAATCTCCAAACAAGACGTTAAATAATATAAACAGTGCAATAAAATTGTTTTAGCCCCGTAAACAACGCTCACATAACGCCGTAAATATTAATATCAACATTCCTCCCCGATTAAAATTTAGGAATCTCCCTGGTATTCGTCATTACTATTTAATGGGAGACTGCTGTCGTCGTATACATGACAAAATAGATTTTCATTTCTATATATAAATTTAATGATGATAGCGAGTAACAAAATGAATAAACGTCTGCTGACCATTTTCGTCCTCGGCCTGACAACTGCCACAACAGCATGTGCAATCACCCCTGCAATGCAGAAAAAATATGAACGTTCAGGTTGTACGCAGATAAGTGAACTCAACGGTTGCGATGTCAATAAATCTTATCAGTGGAACCGCGATCATGGTTTTATCGAGAACGATCAAAGCCAGCAAAATCGCCATCATCGTCATGCTGAAGATCAGCAAAATACCCGCAATCAAGATAATCATGATAATGCCGGTATTGATGGCAAATTCACCGGTAATTATGTTGCCGAATTTGAGAATGGCCAACGAAGCGTTGATATTCACGTTGAAGACTCTGGCGTCTACGTAAATGGTCATGAAGTGCGTGACGTGAATACCTATAAAGATACGATGACCTTCCGCGTGGGATATGCCACTTATACCCTTAAAACGAATGGTCGCGGTAGCTGGAACAATCCTGACGCCGGGAATGCTGGCAAAATTGTGCGTGAATAATGGGTAACGTCACAATGAAAAAGCTGATATCCGCGGGGATTATTATGGCCAGCCTGTCGGGTTGTGCGGAACATCCTTATCTTTCGGCTGCAGCCGTAGGGGTAGGTGCTGCGGCGGTTGCCACGGCAATCGCCAACCACAAAAACCGCGAATCTAACCGCGATAAAGAGCATGAACGCCAGGAGCGCGAGCAAAGGGAAAATCAGCATGCATGGCGGCATAATCACCATCACCATGATGATGACGGCCACGACTATCATCGTTGAGCCGTCCCAAAGAGCGCTGAGATCACAGCGCTCTGACATTCCGTGCGTTACAGTATGCCGCTTTAACGCTGGAGTCAGGCATGGCTTTAACCCTTACGGTATTGCTTGAAAACAGGCGCGCCCGCGGTGCAGAAAAAGCCCTACGGGCAAAACCTGGATTAAGTCTGTTAGTTCAGGATGAAACCACCACAATATTATTCGATACCGGGCCTGATGACAGTTTTAGGCACAATGCTGCATTGATGGGCGTAGACCTGTCTCAGTTGACCGCTGTCGTGCTCTCACATGGTCACTATGATCACTGTGGCGGCGTCCCGTGGCTTCCCGATAGCAGCCGCGTCATCTGTCATCCACGCATTGCCTGCGAACGTTACGCAGCGTTCACCCTTGCAGGGTATACCCGTAAAATCAAGAAACTATCACGCGAGAATGATTACTCTCGCCTGCAGATGGCATACTCCCGTGAGCCTTTGCCCCTTAGCGAACGCTTTCTGTGGTCAGGAGAAATATCCGTATCCGCACCGCAGGCCTACGGTGTCATCAATGAGCATCCTCCCCAACAGGACTACATCACTGACGAAGGGGTATTGATCTACAAATCAGACCGCGGATTAGTCATCATTACCGGCTGCGGACATCGGGGTATTGCCAATATCGTCGCTCACTGCCAGAAAATAACGGGCATCAGCAAAATTCATGCCCTGGTCGGTGGCTTCCATTTACGCTGCGCATCGCCCTATACGTTATGGCAAACCCGACGATTTATTAAACAACAGCAGCCAGAAAAAATTCTCGGCTGTCACTGCACCGGCGCGTGGGGACGTTTGTGGTTGCCAGGACAAGAAGCCCCCGCGACAGGGGATGTTATTGTGCTGGACGAATAATAATCACCATTGTGGTTGTTGTATCTCCATCACATAACATTCATGAATATCAAAATGCACGCACAACCTTGATCTGGTCACTTATTATACAGAAATAAAGTTCGCTACACTCAGGACAGAGGTAAACAAACAGGAGGTAGTGAATATGTATCGCTCTATTCTGGTGCCCATTGATATCTCTGAAGCCGATTTAACTCGCCATGTTATTCCGCAGGTTGAAGCGCATGCAAAAACCGCTAAAGTCCATTTTTTAGCGGTCATTCCTACCGTTCCGTTCTACGCATCACTCGGGCTTGCCTACTCCAACGAGTTCCCGGACAGAAGTGGTATACAAGCGAAAGCCACCGAAAAGCTCGACGACATTGTTAAGCAATTCAATATCCCCGCCGGCAGAACTCAGACCCATGTGGTTTATGGCCCACCGAAAGATCAGATCCTTAAACTTGCAGATGCTGTGGACGCCGAATTGATCGTCATTGCATCCCATAAGCCGGGGTTCAGCACCTATCTGTTGGGGTCAACCGCCGCAGCTGTAGTACGTCATGCCAAATGCCCCGTGCTTGTTGTGCGGTGATATTGGTTAGAAAAACAGGAAAACGGGAGCGAGCAGGCTCCCGTTATTTTAGGGTTCAATACGAACTGATAACACGCTATTTTAAATTAAAAATACTACATTTAATTTTATGGCTTGCCTCATTAATGCCCCCAAATGTTTTTATCATCGCTTTTATAATGAGTTTTTCATGCTGGTTTGTTCCGACTTATCGCAATTGATCTCTTCCCAATATCGATACCTGGTTAAATCCGAGAACCGGGTCTTTTTGGTGAATCGCACGTTTAGGAAAGAAATCACTGATAAACATCAATGTGCGATGTAAGCAACATGCCGTTAAATGCAGTATCCCGGCATAAAACGGCTATATGCTCACAGTGGCACCCCATAAAGTTATTGATTTCCGGCCCTATCTTGAGCGCACGATTCAGAACTTACCGAAAAATGAGCGGTAGAAGCACCGTACCCTGGACAAGCAACAACGCGTACCAGCCACCAACCGTGCCTCACCGGATACAATGAACAAATCGCATAGGGAACGAATATGCACAATTTGAATGGCGTTAACTTTCTGCCCTTTGTTGGCGAAAAATACTATAACAGCCGCTATGGCGTGCGAGTACTCGTGCTGGGTGAATCACATTACGGCAGCGAAGAAGATAATTACGCCGACTTCACGCAAAGGGTTATTCGTGATTATGCCTATCGGCCAGGTTTTGCGTTTTTCAGCAAGCTGACCAACGTTCTGCGCGGTCGGACTGACTGGCCTTCGGATGAAGAGCGTCACGAGACCTGGCAGCATGTCGCATTTTACAACTTCGTTCAGGAATTCGTTGCAGTTGAGCCCCGCGTAGCACCTACAGAAGCGATGTGGAGGGAGGCACAAGCGCCGTTTCTGAATGTTGTCCGAGAGTTGAAACCTGATGTGATCCTGGTCCTGGGTTCCCGGCTATGGAACAACGTGGATGAATTGCCGCCAACGTTTCCGGTCGAATGGTGCGGTATCATCCACCCCAGTGGAGGTATGTCTTACGAATCATCAATTCATTCCCTGAGCGAGTCGCTGTGTAAAGTCGGTGGTTTGTTATGACGCTCAGAGCCCTTACTGAGTCATTGAAACACCACCTCAGCGGCCACTTAGAGCGCTCGGGGAGCATTCTGTATAGCGCGGGCAGCACACTAAAATCGGGCGACGTATATTTGATGGGGTTTAACCCAGGCGGCAATGATGATGACCCTGCATGTAAATACCCGACCATCAGCGAAATGATCGATGCACTGACTGAGAGAACGACCAACGCATACCTCGATGAGGGGTGGACGAGCAAGGGTGACAAGGCTCCGTTACAAAAGCGCGTAACGTGGTTGCTGAATGCGCTGGGCTATCAGCCACGGGAAGTATGCAGCAGTAACCTGATTTTTCTGCGTAGCCGCGACGCCGCGGGCGTGGAGTACAGAATTGCAGATGACTGCTGGCCGATACACGAGGAGATACTCGGTATCGTACAGCCGAAGTTGATCCTTGCTTATGGCAATTCAGACCGGTCAGCGTATGGCTATCTGTGCAATAAATTTCACGCTGGTGGCCAGGATGAGAGCATTCCCTCAGGCCACGGCTCCTGGGTTGTCAGGAGTTTTGACGCGGTCATCAACGGCCAAAACACATGCGTTGTTGGCCTGCCGCACCTGAGCCGCTATAACCCGATAGGGAAAACGGAGGTGATCGCGTGGATTAAAAGCAGGGTGAAGGAGTAGAAGACGGCAAAAAAATTAACGGTAGATGTGATAAGAGACGCCTGACACCGCCTGTGTATAGCCAACCGGGAGAGTTGATGAATACCCACCATAATGCGCGGTTCCGTTGCGTTACTGCTCACGAGTGGGAAGCATGGCATAACGCCGTATTGGCTGGCAATGGTTGTGCGGTTTGTTCCGGTAATACCCCGCTGACGGCTGAAATCGTTAATCAGCGTATTGCCGGGCAAGGCATCCGTCCTGGTGGGTCAAAGACACCTTCCGTCAGAAAGATGCGCGTCGACAATCATCGGGCATGGAATGCAACTTGCCGTCGGGCGGGGATTGAGGATTTCCGATTCCACGACCTGAGACACACGTGGGCCAGTTGGCTAATTCAGTCTGGCGTTCCGCTTTCTGTTTTGCAGGAAATGGGCGGCTGGGAAAGTATCGAGATGGTGCGTCGTTATGCTCACCTCGCGCCAAACCATTGAACCGAGCACGCACGGAAAATCGATGCCATTTTTGGCAATCACGACACAAATATGACACAAGAGGAAAATCAGGCTGGTTTGAAACTTGCGTAAGTACATGATTATCAATGGTACGCCCTGTAGGATTCGAACCTACGACCTACGGCTTAGAAGGCCGTTGCTCTATCCAACTGAGCTAAGGGCGCATAGAGAAGTGATGACTTCATGCAGATGAAACGCGTGAATTATACGGTCAGCGCCTGCTGAGTCAATGCCTTTTGTTCCGGTTGCTGACGAAGTGTACGAATGTTGTTTTTTCTGGTCGTTCATGGGGTTCCAGGAAATCACCTGGTAACAACTCAGCCAGCATAATGCGGGATTTAAGGTTACAAGTATTTAGAAACTTAATGATTTTGCTTAACATTCCCCAACCACTTCCCTGCAGTTCAGGACCTCGTCAATGTTAAGTATCGCTATCAAGGAAGAAAATAGTCATTTCGAACATGGGCTGAAAATCATCATCTCCCGCCTGGCAAATCAGTGGCATCAGGACATCTGCTTTTTACCTACCGAAGATATCGATCGCGCAGACATCGCCTTTATTTCGCTGGATGACGATTGGCTCAGTGCAGGATGTTATCAGGTTCCCATCCACACCAGACGCCAACATCGGGTTATCATCTGCAACGGAGGCGATAAGGATAAGCTGATGTTTCGCCCCTGCCTGTATATGCTGCCGCTGATCTATCGGGAAGATAATGTGGAAGCGATAACCCAAAAACTGATCCTAATTCTGCAAAAACGCGCGCTCCGCCACAGTGTGCCTGCAACCGTCTGCCATTTCTGTACCACCCGCAACTTTTCGGTGGAGGAACGCCAGTTCTTAATGCTACTTGCCAGCGGTAACACGCTCGCTGAAACGGCACATCTTCTCTCCATCAGCGATATACAGGCCAGAGCAACTCGCCGCCGTATTATGAAAAAGCTGGATGTGAAAAATGATCAGCAATTTTTAAGGTATATCAGGGCACACCTGAGTTTTCTGCAACAGTAGAGTGGGCCTTGCTGTCGGGCATTGTATTGAGAAATGTCTCATCATCAATTAAGTATCGGTACCTACTGTACCTAACCGCATGCTGCCAGAATACCCTATGTATATTATTTCCGGGGAAACAAATAGACATACTCGGTAATATTTGCTCTGACGCCAGGGGGGATATCGTGGCACCGAGCCTGTTATTATGGAATGATAAATCTGAGCACTCTGTCTTTACCGCCAAAAACAGCGATGCAGAACCCCTGCAATTCGCACTTAAATTCGAGCCCATTGTCGATTTGTCTACCGCGTTGAGATACGGTTGTGAGGTTCTCACACATCTTCCCGCGAATATAAACAGTGAAAAATATTTTCACCAACTGTCGGTTCAACATCGACTGCATCTGTTTTATCAGCAAATTGACAAAATTAAGTGCTATCAACCGGGGCTACGCTACTCATTGAATTTACCGATGCAAGCCTTCCTGAGTTGGCCGTTATTCCATTCTTTGATTATGCCCTCTCCGTCCAGCTTGATTATCGAAATACAAGATCCAAATACGTTTTATTCTTTAAGTACACCTCAGCGGACGATCGTCTATGGCGTAATTCAACATCTTGAAGACCATGGTATCCCAATATGGCTGGATGACGTCAATGAGGAACTGCTGGGCGCATTCACCGCAGCCAACTGGCATTTGTCAGGGGTGAAATTGGATAAAAATACGTTCTGGACACTTAGCCATGTGCCGGAAAAACTCCGCCAGGTTATTCAGATGGGGCGCGCAATCGCCGGCCTGGTGGTCGTTGAAGGAATCGAAACGCAAAAACAGCAGGAAATTGCCCTGCGCGCTGGCGCAAATTTGGGTCAGGGATATTTGTGGCCAGCAATTTATCCAGAGCAGGCGCAATAGATACGGACAGGGAAAAAGGAAGGATGCGCAGTGTAAAACGCCGGGAACGGCATCGCCGTTTACGAAACGCCCACTGTACCTGGCAATATGATCACTGTGCACCGCAAGAATTTGACAGAATTGAGTATCTGGCTCAAAAACTTGATTACACATTACCGGGCGACACAATATCTCAAGCAATTATCACAACAGACAACTATCTCGGCTACACGCTTAATCGCTATTTATTTTCTGGTACACACACAGCCATCTTCCAGACGATTGAATCGGCCCTACCACTGTTGAAGGAGTCTGAAGTTAGTCAGTTAGTGGTTGATATGGATGGTGCATCAAGCTCATATTTCGATGTTCTGGAATATCTTCGCCGACTCATTAAAGAGCAGAGTAATATTCAAATTTTCATATTACTTCCCAGTCGCCACGAAGCGCTCAGGCACTTTATTGCGATGGCTGGGCCATTTGATATCCTGCCGCGCCGCCAGCGCCTCCTGGAGATGCGCCATGCTTTATTATCGATGAAGCAGGATCATATTCACTCCGGGTACATAAATCAGGCTGATTGGGAGATGATCTCATTACTCTTGCAAGGTAAATCATTAAAGAAGATTGCTCTCGTGCAGGCCCAACCCTATCACCGCATTATCTATCGCCTGAACCAACTGATCACACGGCTGGGGTTGCCACATCGTCAACATTTTTTGCATCTGATACATCGCCTGAGCGTTACCTCTCCCCATTTAATTTAACACCCTAACCCTCTGTGATATAAGAATTTATAGGAAATTACTTATTTTCAACTGAGAAAACGAATGTGATTTTTACAAACATTTAATATTTACAACTATTCCTGGTATTATATATCGCGCGGGTATCCTGCTTTAGCCGACAGATTCAGTACATTTCGACAAAAAAGAATTGCCTCGCCGCCTTAACAAAACCTAAACAATTAGCCCATTGTGTCGTTTTTACTATTTAAAAAATTTTTTCAATCTGCCATAATTCAAACAGCAGGAGATTAATATCAATAGTCATTACCATACCCTGGTCTTTCAGGATATCCTAACAGACATTATGAACTTACGTGCTGTAAGCCTTTTCCGAAAGTGCAGAGCAGGTATAATCCTCACTGTTTTCTGATTAATTGTAAGTTTTCCCTGGTGTGAAATGGATATTCCACAAACTCATTGTTCTGACGTAGAACAACCGAATAAACAAGGATGATATAATATTTATTCGGTTCTTCTTCCAGAGCAATCCTTGGCTATTTGACAATATTATAACGCCTGATGTTTTATCAAAATCGCAAGATACACAAACAGTTTGAGGCATACAACAATGAAACCAGCATCCGTTATCATTATGGACGAACACCCTATTGTCAGAATGTCGATAGAAGTACTGCTCGAAAAGAATAGTAATATTCAGGTTGTTCTGGAAACCGACGACAGTCGCACGGCAATAGACCATCTGCGGACCTATCCAGTCGATTTGGTCATTCTGGATATTGAGTTACCTGGCTCCGATGGGTTTACATTACTCAAGAGAATAAAATCTCTGCAGGAAAAAACCCGGGTATTGTTTCTATCCTCAAAGTCTGAATCGTTTTATGCTGGACGGGCGATCCGTGCCGGTGCCAATGGTTTCGTCAGTAAACGAAAGGATCTCAATGATATCTATAACGCGGTAAAAATGATTTTATCAGGATATTCATTTTTCCCTTCAGACACGCTTAATTTTATTAATAATATTAATATACGTAAAGGCATGCTGAATGACATGCCATTATCGAATCGCGAGGTTACGGTTTTACGTTATCTGGCGAACGGATTATCTAATAAAGAAATTGCTGAGCAACTTTTATTGAGTAATAAAACAATCAGTGCTCACAAAGCTAACATCTATTCCAAGCTCGGACTACATACCATTGTTGAGCTAATCGATTATGCCAAGATGCATGAATTAATGTGATCGCACTCCCGACGAGGCGTCGTTCGGGAGTGAATTATCAGCGCATGATGTCAATTGTAGTTAATCATAAACGTAGCATCTGCTTTCGCGATCCCCGGTTGAACGCCATCTGCCAGCGCAATATAGTTGGCAAAAAAAGTCAGCATAGCATTGCCATTTTCATCAATGTTTACTGTCTGGCTGGCTTGTTCAAGCGGTAATCGCGTATGGTCACTATCGTGCAATTCAATCGCGACCTTTTGTGCCATCACGGCATCGTCCAGCGCCAACAACGTGGTACCCACTGCTGGCGTGCCGGAAAAGGTTATCGAGGCCGACCCCGGCGGGCAACCTTCAAGTTTCAACGTAAAGGGAACCGGTTGGGTCGTATCCCCGGTGGTCTTTAATTGTTTTGTTGGCCAGGTACCTAATTCAACCAACTTATTGTTGTCACTGGCAATAACCGCACAGGTGAAGTCCACGATATTGCCGTGCAGTTCGATATTAATCTCACCCAGCGAGGTATCCGCCTGGCATAGCGAACTGGCTGACACTGCGGATATCAATACGAAAAGTGCACGACGTCTCATTGTTTTCTGCTTATTCATAATCAACTCGCAGATAGCCACGGGCGGTGAAAGGCCCTTCTGCTGGTTTATTGCCCGTCACGCTGACTGGCCATGCTCTAATGCCAACCCGCGCGGCAGCGTTATCATCCAACTGAAAGGGAATGGTGCTGGACAGATTGTTGGGGGTCAGCGGTTTACCGCTGCTGTCAGCCACGATAAAACCTAAATCCGGGTTGTCCGATATCATCATTTGCCCGGACGCTTTTTCGGCCTCGACCCGCATGGTCAGATAAGCTTGTGCGGCAACGTTAGTGCACTTTATGGCGACCGTTTTCGTTTGCGTATTGACGCCTTCGGGCCGGTTACCAGCCCCCGCCTTGCTGAACAACGAGGCACCAATATCGCCAAAATCAAACTCCACGATTTGTCCGGCATTCACCTCACAGTTTTGTGGAACTTCCACCTTGCCACTGTAGCTTATGGTGTAAACCGGCGTACTCAGCGCATCTCCCGTGCTGGTTGTGACGTAGACACTGAACATCGTCTGTCGCGGGATCGGCACCATGTTGATAAATGAGCGAATCACTTTTAATTTAAACACCAGCTTAGAATCCATCACGCCAAAAGGCTGCTGTTTGGAAACGTTTGGGTGATTCCCCATGCGGATATAATTGCGTGGGGGATAAAACAACCCGGCATAGCTGTCGGTAATACTCATGGCCCCCAACAGATAATCATTGAGTTTCAGATACTGAAAATTATTTTCCGTACTTTGCACGGGGAGCTCAGTCACATAACTTCGGTAGGTGTAATTCACCGTCGTCCCTGCCGGACAGGTTGCATTCACCCCAACCCAGCCTGACTTTTCTGGCAATGTCACTACCTGGCCCGGTTGGTTATTGCTGCTGTTAAAAACATTCGACAGATCGTAATAAACGTCCGTTGGCGTTCCGTTCGAGTTATGGCAGACCTTCGCCCATGATGTATTAGCTATAAGCAGTAAAGCGCTTCCCAGTAGCAAACCGGTTTGTCGTTTCATCATATTATCCCTGACGTGCCGACGGTCGTTGGCACGTCACGTTGGTGAGCGTTACGGCCTGTTTCAGGCTCTCCTCAGGCAAGGTGTAGTGCGCTTCGCAGCGTGCGTTTGCGCCTTCACCCCATTGGATCAGCAAGTTGCCTTTGAGCGGCAAACCACTGAGATAAATTTGTCCATCTTCACCGACCATGCTGGTGACGCCGCTCGTGGTTTCGCGTACCACCGACCCAAATGGCACCGGTTTTCCATCCCGGTTAACCGTGATAAGCGCACGCACGCCAATGCGTGTATCAAACGCCGCACGTACCAGTGCCCCCTGCGTTGGCACAACGCTGCTAACGTTATTTTCCACATCGGTGTTGTTATTCATTGAATTGGTATCCAGCGCGACGCGGTTGTAGCGATAAACGGTGGCATACGGCATGACCGCATAGCCGCGCCAGTCGGTCTGCACGCCGGTCTGGTTTTCTATCCGCACCCCCTGGGCCCCAGGTGCTTTTATCAGTACGTTGGTATCGCCCAGTGGTTGGCTGAGCGTAATGCCGTCCGCATGTCCGATGACGCCACCGGAGAGTTGCCAGTTATAGTCATGCTGGTCACGGTCATAGTTGTAACCCACGCCCAGCGTGCCATAGGCCGCCTGCCAGTTCGCGTTAGCGCTCCCGCTGTACCCGTTGGCGCTGCTGTGCCCCTGATTAACGCTGTAGCTGAGATTGCGCCCCTCTAACAGCGTGCCGCCAATACCGCTTTGCCAGCTGTTTTGTCCATTGCTGTTACGGTTCGCATTGAAAGTGGCGTAGGTGCGATCGAGTGCGTTATCACGCGAGTAGCGCCGCCCGGTCAGCAGGCTGAACGGTACGGACACATTGAAGGCCAGGATACGGTCGGTATCGGCGATCCCGACTGATTCATTCCATGACCAGGAGAGTGAATAGCTAATCCCCTGCCAGCCGCTGGCATACCCCAGCTGGTACCAGGTATTGGTATCTGAGGTGTTCCAGTACGTTTGTTGGCTACCCGAGACATACAGTGAACCGTAATCGCCAAGGTTCTGCGAAATGTTGATCTGAAAACGGCCCTTTTTGCTGTAGCTCAGATTGTGGTAGCTCTTCACCTGTGGAACATCGTGGCGATTCCCTTCGCTGTCATAATCGTATTCGTAACCTTCCATACTGCGATACGCCACATCATCGAGGGTATAAAACCCGCGCGTCGAATAGCGGTACCCCAGCAGTTGGAAGTTGGTACCGAAGTTGTTCAGTGATTTTGCATACAGAAAACGCAGCGATTGCCCCTGATGCGTACTGTCATCCGCCAGTTGGCTACGGGCATGCGTTAAATCGACAGAGACGGCTCCCCAGTCACCCAGGTTACGGCCGGTGCCTAACACCAGTGCGGTGTAGCGTGAAGCTAACTGCGTGCCGCCATACGCGGTGTAACCTTCTGGTAACCCGGCGATTAACGTTCCCTGGAAAAAGAATGGCGAAGACTGCTGGCTATTACCGCTACGAAAATCCCCAGCGACAACGTCATATTTGAAACGCCCTTCACGCTGTAGCAGAGGTACCGTGGAATACGGCACCGTATAGCGCTGTTGACTGCCGTCCTTCTCATCAACCGTTACGTCCAGGTCACCACTCGACGAGGTGGGGTTGAGATCGGTTATTGAAAAAGCGCCTGGCGAAACATAGCTTTGATAAATCACGTAGCCATTCTGGCGAATAGTCAGTTTCGCTGCGGTACGCGCAATCCCACGGACGGTTGGCGCGTAGCCCTGTAAGCTGTCGGGATACATGCTGTCAGACGAATAGAGACGCGCACCACGAAAACCGATGCTGTCAAAAACGTCGTTGCCAGTGTTACTGTCACCCATCACCAGCTCACCCTTCAGCGGAATAATCGCGCGCTGAAGCCATGTGCCAATATTTTTCCAGCTTTGCGAATGGTAACCGTCACCTTTCGAGTAGTTCCATGCACCGTTATTCCTCAGCCGCCATGGGCCATAGTTCAGGCCGCTTAACATACTTAAGAAATAGCTGTCGGTATCGCTGCCGCGGCTGCCGGTAAAGCTGTAGTTAACCAGCGCCGCCGGAATACCCTCATCCCACTCCTCTGGCGGAATATAACCACGCGCACTGTTCAACATTGAGGCTTGCGGCAGGCTGACATTTAAGCGCAGCGTAGAAAAATCGAAGGCAATTTCGCTACCAGGAATCGCCTCTGGCAAATTAATACAGCTATTGTTCGCATCCTGACTGAGTGCCGGAAACGCAGTGATATTGACGCCAAGGCGTTTAACCCAGTCGAGATCAAAGCACGGCATCAGCCCGCCGGATTTTTCTCCGGCTTTCCCCGCGCTGGTGGAGAAACGAATATCCTGGGTGGCCACAAACTCATCATTGCGCCAAATATCCACACGATAAACGCCTGCAGGCTGGTGATTCCCTTTTTCGAAACGAGACAAATCCGCCACGGTAGCGGTATCCGCAGATAAAAATGCCGGATTGAAATAGCTTTCACCGTGGCTAAATGAGGGAAAGAGCGCGGCCAGCGTGGACAACGCCACCCCCGCCAGCGGTGGCGTAACCCCCGGTAACAGGCCAGGAAAATACGTTGTCTTATTCATCGTTTTCTCAACGCACGCTAACCGTTTTAGCGGTGGTTACTGCGCCATAATCGTTCACCGTCTGGAATGTAACGTTTCCCTGAACACCCGTCGGCAACAGGACCTGCGTGTCATTTTTTGGCGCAACCATGACGTTATCAATCTTCGTATTTCCGACATTGAGATTGACCAACGTGACGTAATACGCTGACGGGTTGGTGATTTTCAGGTGGTTGCCGGTACGGGAAAACTGCAGCATGCCTGGCGCATCTTCCGCGATTTGTGGCAGATTATTTGGGCGGACAAAAAGTTTGATACGCGACAAAATCGCCAGTTGCAGAACGTTTTTTCCCTCAAGACTGTTTTTATTGACCGACGGAATAGCCTTCACATTCATCCAGAACAGTGATTCACGGTCTTTGGGCAGCGGCTCGCCCGCGTAGATGATACGCAGCGTGTTTTCGCTTTTAGGTTCACTGACAAACAGCGGCGGTGTGACCACAAACGATTTATCTTTGACGCCTGCGCTGTTCTCTATCCATGAATTAATCAGGAAACGTTCTTTTGTATCACTATTACTAATGGCGAGGGACGTTTGTTTGGCCTCGGCAGGATAAATAACACGAGTTGCACCTAATGCAATTCCTCCAGATGCCTGCACACTGGTGGCAGAAAATAAGGCCAGTAAAATGATAAAGCCTGATTTTAGATAATTAAACATAGCTACAAATACCTTTGGCGTGATTATCGTTAGGAAATAAATCAGGGATACACCAACGTAAACCACACATCTGAACGAAGCGTTCCCGGTGTTATATATTCCGAGACAGCCCGATAGCGCGCAGTGAAATGAAACGTCATCTCTTGCGTTAAAATCGGGGCATAATGAAGCGGCAGCGCATTCGGAATTATTTGTCGTTGTCGCTCATCAAATAACGCCAAACCAATACCCGAAGCCGCAGACGCATCACCGCTGGCAAGAAAGACCTGTGGGTCTTCGGCTGGCGTAACGCCCGCAAAGGCAATCCCCACGTGGTCATAAACATCAGCACTGCACGACGTCAGGCGCAGCGAAAACGGTACGCCGGTAGAGGCAAAGCTTCCCGTCCCGGAGAACGCGTTAGTGCGGTACTGCCCCATTTGCACCCGCAAACTCTGGCTGTCCGTGGCAACCGTACAGGCACCATTAACCAACTGCCCACGTAAATGAAGACGGCCACTTTCCAGTATTACTGTGTGTGCAAACGCCGGCATTACGCAGACTATTCCCGCCAGCGCTACGCCTTTCCCTATCATCTGCCACATCCTTCATCATCCCCGGATAGTGCCTCATCCCATGAGGCGGTAGTCATCCCTGCGAGAATCAAACGGCTTATTCGTACTTCATGATGAAAGTCGCATCCGCATTTGCCTGACCCGGCGTAGCGCTGGTTGCAGTGGCTTTATAACGCGCGGAGAAACGCAGGGTGTTGGTACCTTCCACCAGCGCCTGAGCGGTTGAGAAGGTCGCGCCATCTGGCTTCAGTGCGGTGGACGTGTTGTCCAGGATTTCGATCCCTACACCGCCCGCCGTGGTGCTGTTATCTGAGGAGGAGATAGCCAACAGGCTGTTGTTGGTAAGATCCGTCTGGCCCGAGAAAGCAACAGCAGCAGTCGCAGCAACTTTCGGATCACAGTCGTTCAGCACGATGGAGAACGGAATTTGCGCCGTGGTGTCACCAACCGCGGTGAAGCTGGCGGTACGATATTGGCCTAATGTGACAACCTGGTCGGCTGACTGAGTGCTCACCGCACAGGCTGCATTGACCAGTTCACCTTCAAAGTGAACCGTACCGCCGCTCACGCTTACCGGATCTGCCGCCACCGCTGCGCCCGCCATTAACATCATGCTGGCAAAAACAGAAGAGGTCATTAATTTACGTTTCATGGATTTCCCTTGAATTACACACATCCGGCTCCAGCGTCCTGCGGGATCCGTTTGAATCATTATCGACATTAAATGTCAGGCAAATTATCTCTGCGTCCTGTAAAGATATATATCGAGAGAGAATTAGCGAAACGTGTACCCCCACTCTCCTGAGTATTTGATTCACTAATTAATCTTCACGAATATGACAATTCGTCACAGGGATAAATTAAACATTTCAATTAATGAAAAATACCTGTAATTCCTTTTAATGACCCTGGCTTATTCTTATTGGACTCTAAGAAAATTCCGGGTGGAAATGAGGCAAAAACATCCATAACAAGACGTAACAGTCTGGTTTCTGAGATATTACCCATGAAAATACCAGGGTGATGAGTTGTTTCATTTAGGTTAAGTTTCATTAGCATGCTCATGAATCACGCGCCAACATCCAACACCTGTTGCCGCGCACACGGGCTACGCGAAACACGCCAACGCACGTAAAAACGCAAACGAAAACTGACAGCACGCCCCGCTTCTGACAAAATAGTCACATCCCCTTCGACTTAACGTAACAGACGGAATCCTCTCTCTGATGGCAGCAAAGATTATTGACGGTAAAACGATTGCGCAGCAGGTGCGCTCTGAGGTTGCTCAAAAAGTTCAGGCGCGTTTAGCGGCTGGATTACGCGCCCCAGGACTGGCTGTTGTGCTGGTAGGTAGCAACCCGGCTTCGCAGATTTACGTGGCAAGTAAACGCAAAGCCTGCGACGAAGTGGGGTTTGTCTCCCGCTCCTATGACCTGCCTGAAACCACCAGCGAGGCGGAGCTTCTTGAGCTGATCGATACGCTCAATGCAGATACCACCATCGATGGTATCCTGGTACAACTGCCGTTGCCGGCGGGTATCGACAACGTCAAAGTTCTGGAGCGCATTGCACCGGACAAAGACGTTGACGGTTTCCATCCGTATAACGTCGGTCGTTTGTGCCAACGCGCACCGCGCCTGCGCCCATGTACCCCACGCGGTATCGTGACCCTGCTTGAACGCTACAACATCGACACTTATGGCCTGAACGCCGTGGTAATTGGTGCCTCCAATATTGTCGGTCGCCCAATGAGCATGGAGTTGCTGCTGGCGGGTTGCACCACCACGGTCACCCACCGCTTCACGAAGGATCTGCGTCGCCACGTCGAGCACGCCGACTTGCTGATTGTTGCCGTTGGCAAACCTGGTTTTATTCCGGGTGAGTGGATCAAAGAAGGTGCAATTGTGATTGATGTCGGCATCAACCGTCTGGAGAATGGTAAGGTTGTTGGCGATGTGGTCTTTGAGGATGCTGCCGCACGTGCGTCGTATATTACGCCGGTGCCGGGTGGCGTTGGCCCAATGACTGTCGCCACGCTTATCGAAAACACGCTGCAGGCGTGTGTTGAATATCATGATGTAAAGGACGTTTAAGATGGCCACATTTTCACTGGGTAAACACCCTCACGTTGAACTCTGCGATTTGCTGAAGCTGGAAGGCTGGAGCGAAAGCGGTGCCCAGGCAAAAATTGCGATTGGCGAAGGGTTAGTGAAGGTCGACGGTGTTGTTGAAACGCGCAAGCGCTGCAAAATCGTTGCCGGACAGACCGTCAGCTTTGAAGGTCACAGCATTAACGTCGTCGCGTGATCCCAGGTGCCGGATGACGGTTTGTTCCTTATCCGGCCACTTCCCCCATTTTCAGATAATGACTTCATCCCCACTTCACCGTGGCCTGTTAGCATGCTGTTTTTTCACACGAAGCGATCATCATGCCAACAATCGTTACCCACGCTGCCGTTCCACTCTGTTTAGGGTTAGGTCTCGGACTTAAAGTCATCCCTGTGCGATTACTGTTTACCGGAATCGCTCTGGCGATGCTGCCAGACGCTGACGTTTTGTCATTTAAGCTTGGCGTTGCTTACGGTAACGTCTTCGGCCATCGCGGATTTACCCACTCGTTGTTGTTCGCCTTCGTCGTGCCGCTACTTTGCGTATTGATTGGCCGACGATGGTTTAAGGCAGGGCTAATACGCTGCTGGTTATTTTTGACGGTGTCATTGCTGTCGCACAGTTTGCTGGATTCAGTGACAACCGGAGGGAAAGGCGTTGGCTGGCTGTGGCCGTGGTCCGATGAACGTTTCTTTGCGCCGTGGCAGGTGATTAAGGTCGCGCCGTTTGCGCTGTCGCGCTATGCCACGCCGTACGGGCATCAGGTTATTCTTTCGGAGCTAATGTGGGTATGGCTGCCGGGAGCCGTCATGATGGGGGTGTTGTGGTGGTATCGGAAACACTAATGTGCCGGATGCGACACCAGGAGTCTTATCCGGCCTACAAAAGCATGCCTGTAGGCCGGATAAGGCGTTAACCGCCATCCGGCAATCGAGAGATTTACTTACGGCGCCAGGTGGTACCCTGTGGACCATCTTCCAGCACGATACCCATCTCGTTCAGACGATCGCGTGCCGCATCCGCCGCCGCCCAGTCTTTCGCTTTACGGGCATCTAAACGCTGTTGAATCAGCGCTTCAATTTCAGCCACTTCTTTATCGTCTGCCTGAGCACCACTTTGCAGGAATGTTTCTGGCTCCTGTTCCAGCAGACCCAGTACGCCGGATAGCTTACGCAGATGCGAAGCCATAGCGTTAGCTGCCGCCATATCTTCGCCCTTCAGACGGTTAACTTCACGCGCCATGTCAAACAGCACGGAGTAGGCTTCTGGCGTATTAAAGTCATCGTTCATCGCTTCAATGAAACGCGCTTCAAAGGCTTCGCCACCCGCAGGGGCAACGGACTTGTCGGTGCCGCGCAGCGCGGTATACAAGCGCTCCAGCGCTGAGCGAGCCTGTTTCAGGTTCTCTTCGCTGTAGTTCAGTTGGCTACGATAATGGCCAGACATCAGGAAGTAGCGAATGGTTTCGGCATCATAATATTTCAGCACGTCGCGAACGGTGAAGAAGTTGCCCAGTGATTTGGACATTTTCTCACGGTCAACCATCACCATCCCGGAGTGCATCCAGTAATTGACGTATTCACCGTCATGTGCACAGGTAGACTGCGCGATTTCGTTTTCATGGTGCGGGAACATCAGGTCAGAGCCGCCGCCATGAATATCGAAATGGTTACCCAGTTGTTTGCAGTTCATCGCAGAACATTCAATGTGCCAGCCCGGACGACCTGCGCCCCACGGGGATGGCCAGCTCGGCTCACCCTCTTTGGACATCTTCCACAGCACGAAGTCCATCGGGTTACGCTTCACATCAACCACATCAACACGCGCACCCGCCTGCAGCTGATCCAGGTCCTGACGTGACAACTGACCGTAATTCGGGTCGGTCGGTACATCGAACATTACGTCGCCGTTATCGGCAACGTAAGCGTGACCTTTGGCAATCAGCTGCTCGGTGATTTCAATAATCTCAGGGATATGATGCGTAGCACGCGGTTCAAGATCCGGACGCAGAATATTCAGCGCATCGAAATCGTTATGCATTTCCGCAATCATGCGATCAACCAGCGCCACAAAGCTCTCGCCATTTTCATTAGCGCGCTTAATGATTTTGTCGTCGATATCGGTAATGTTGCGCACATACTTCAGCTTGTAGCCGAGGAAGCGCAGATAACGGGCAACAACGTCGAAAGAAACAAAGGTACGCCCGTGTCCAATATGACAGAGATCGTAAACGGTGATGCCACACACGTACATGCCGACTTCCCCGGCATGAATGGGTTTGAATTCCTCTTTTTGGCGCGTCAGTGTATTAAAGATTTTTAACATCGAAGATTCCGTGTAGACGTGTGTGGATAACAAAGCCCTATAATACCTATAAATTGGCCCCGAAGCAGCACACTTTGCAAGGTGATCGAACCTTGCGGTTATGCTATAACAAGCCCCTATCATGTGACCCTGACCAGGGTCGAAGCACCACTCTATCGGAACAGGATGCAAAAATGGTTACTTTCCACACTAATCACGGCGATATCGTAATCAAAACGTTTGATGATAAAGCGCCTGAAACAGTTAAAAACTTCCTGGACTACTGCCGCGAAGGTTTTTACAACAACACCATTTTCCACCGTGTTATTAACGGTTTCATGATCCAGGGCGGCGGTTTTGAGCCGGGCATGAAGCAAAAAGCCACGAAAGAGGCTATCAAAAACGAAGCCAACAACGGTCTGAAAAACACCCGTGGAACGCTGGCAATGGCGCGTACTCAGGCTCCGCACTCCGCGACAGCTCAGTTCTTCATCAACGTTGCTGACAACGACTTCCTGAACTTCTCCGGCGAAAGCATGCAGGGCTGGGGTTACTGTGTATTCGCTGAAGTTGTTGAAGGTATGGATGTCGTTGATAAAATCAAAGGCGTTTCCACCGGTCGCAGCGGTATGCATCAGGACGTACCAAAAGAAGACGTTATCATCGAAAACGTGACCGTCAGCGAGTAATCGTGACGACACTGTTTATTGCAGATCTCCATCTCTGCACGGAAGAACCGGCGATCACCGCCGGTTTTCTGCGTTTTTTAGCCGGCGATGCACGAAAGGCCGATGCGCTGTACATTCTTGGCGATCTGTTTGAAGCCTGGATAGGCGATGACGATCCCAATCCCCTACATCGTGAAATGGCCGCAGCGATAAAAGCGCTGACGGATTCCGGTGTTCCCTGCTTTTTCATTCATGGCAATCGTGATTTTCTGATCGGCAAGCGTTTTGCCCGTGAGAGCGGCATGACCCTGTTACCTCAGGAAAAAGTGCTCGACCTGTATGGTCGCAACGTACTGATCATGCATGGCGACACATTGTGCACCGACGATGCTGGCTATCAGTCGTTTCGCGCGAAGGTTCATCAGCCCTGGCTACAAAAACTGTTTCTCTCCCTGCCGTTATTCATTCGCCAACGTATTGCCGCGAAGATGCGTGCCAACAGCAAAGCTGCCAATAGCAGCAAGTCGCTGGAGATCATGGATGTAAATCCACAGGCCGTCATTACTGAAATGGAGAAACATCAGGTCCAGTGGTTAATTCACGGTCATACCCATCGCCCGGCAGTCCACGAACTCACGGCCAATGCGCAACCCGCTTTCCGCGTGGTGTTAGGTGCCTGGCATACCGAAGGTTCGATGATTAAAGTCACACCTGACGACGTTGAACTGATCGCTTTTCCATTTTAATTCTGCAGATACCCAGCTCCTCTTTACACAAAACTATTCGAGTTGCATCGAAGCGGCAAATCTGTGAGTCCCCTGGCGCTTACAAAAGTCAGTGACTGGGGTGAGAAAATGCAGCCAACAAAGAGGCAGCTTGAAGAGTGAAGTGTAAAGCAACGCAATCGTTTTCCTTGTTTTTAAAACGTGCTATTCTCTCTCGCCTCTAAAGCAGTGTGAAGCACACCCACAGGAGTTTTTAGACGCATGTCTTCCCGCAATAATCCGGCGCGTGTCGCCATCGTGATGGGGTCCAAAAGCGACTGGGCTACCATGCAGTTCGCCGCCGAAATCTTCGAAATGCTGGACGTTCCACACCATGTTGAAGTCGTCTCAGCCCACCGTACCCCTGACAAACTGTTCAGCTTCGCCGAAAGTGCTGAAGAGAACGGTTATCAGGTCATTATTGCGGGTGCTGGCGGTGCAGCGCATCTGCCGGGCATGATTGCCGCGAAAACGCTGGTCCCCGTGTTAGGCGTTCCGGTACAAAGCGCAGCGCTGAGCGGCGTAGATAGCCTCTATTCGATCGTGCAGATGCCACGCGGCATCCCTGTGGGTACGTTGGCGATTGGGAAAGCGGGCGCGGCAAATGCGGCCCTGCTGGCAGCACAAATTCTGGCAACACACGACAAAGCGTTACATCAGCGTCTGAGCGACTGGCGCAAAGCACAAACCGATGAGGTACTGGAGAACCCGGACCCGCGAGGTGCGGCATGAAGCAGGTCTGCGTACTCGGTAACGGCCAGTTAGGGCGCATGCTGCGTCAGGCCGGCGAGCCGCTGGGCATTGCGGTCTGGCCAGTCGGGCTGGATGCCGAACCCACCGCCGTTCCCTTTCAGCAAAGCGTCATTACCGCTGAGATCGAGCGCTGGCCGGAAACCGCGTTAACCCGCGAGCTGGCGCGCCATCCGGCGTTCGTGAATCGTGATGTCTTCCCGATTATTGCCGACCGCCTGACGCAAAAGCAGCTTTTTGACAAACTCAACCTGGCAACCGCGCCGTGGCAACTGCTGGCAGAGAAAAGCGAATGGCCTGCGGTATTCGACACGCTGGGTGAGCTGGCGATTGTTAAACGTCGCGTCGGCGGCTATGACGGTCGTGGTCAGTGGCGTTTGCACGCGAATGAAACGGAACAATTGCCGGGTGATTGCTACGGTGAGTGTATCGTCGAGCAGGGCATTAACTTCTCGGGCGAAGTGTCACTGGTAGGCGCTCGCGCACACGACGGCAGCACGGTTTTCTATCCGCTGACCCACAACCTGCATCAGGACGGCATTCTGCGTACCAGCGTGGTCTTCCCGCAGTCTAACGCCAGACAGCAGGAACAGGCCGAAGCGATGCTTTCCGCCATCATGCAGGAGCTGGGTTATGTCGGCGTGATGGCGATGGAATGTTTCATTACCCCGGAAGGTCTGCTGATTAACGAACTGGCACCTCGCGTGCACAACAGCGGGCACTGGACACAAAACGGTGCCAGCATCAGCCAGTTCGAGTTGCACCTGCGCGCCATTACCAACCTGCCGTTACCGACGCCGGTAGTGAACAATCCTTCGGTGATGGTGAACCTGATTGGCAGCGACCTGAACTACGACTGGCTGAAATTGCCGCTGGTCCATCTGCACTGGTACGACAAAGAAGTGCGCGAAGGGCGTAAGGTCGGCCACCTGAACCTGAGCGACAGCGATACTGCACGTCTAAATGCCACGCTTGAAGCGTTAATTCCCCTACTGCCGCCGGAATATGCCAGCGGAATTATCTGGGCGCAATCAAAGCTGAAATAAGCCATTAATGCCGGGGAGTTGATTTTATCCTTCCCCGGCCCCTCTTCGGGCGCGTAAAATCCCCTCCATTGCTGTTTTGTATTTTCAGGACTGAACATGAACGATGGAACGGACTATCGCGCGATCCTGCTCGCCGGTACGCCTTTAATCGATGTACGCGCCCCCGTCGAATTTCAACAGGGTGCGATGCCGGGTGCGATCAACCTCCCCCTAATGAACGATGACGAGCGCGCCGCGGTCGGGACCTGCTATAAACGTCAGGGACCGGAGGCGGCGCTCGCATTGGGCCACCAACTGGTCTCGGGTGAAACCCGCCAGCAGCGAATGAGCGCCTGGCTGGAAGCCTGTCGCCAGCATCCAGAGGGATACTTGTGCTGTGCCCGCGGTGGCCAGCGCTCGCATATTGTGCAGCAGTGGCTGCACGAGTCCGGCATTGACTACCCGCTAGTAAAAGGCGGTTACAAGGCACTGCGTCAGGCGACGATACAGCTGACGGAAACGCTGGTGCAAAAACCTATCGTCCTGATTGGCGGCTGTACCGGGAACGGTAAAACGCAACTGGTGCAACAGCAGCCAAATGGCGTGGATCTCGAAGGTCTGGCACATCATCGCGGTTCCTCGTTTGGACGTACCGTGGAACCACAGCTGAGCCAGGCGAGTTTTGAAAATCTGCTGGCGGTCGAAATGCTGAAAACCGACAGCCGACAGGATTTGCGCCAGTGGGTGCTGGAAGATGAAGGCCGGATGATCGGCGCTAACCATCTGCCCGAATGCCTGCGCGAGCGCATGACCGAGGCATCCATTGCGGTGGTGGACGATCCTTTTGAGCTGCGTCTGGAACGGCTGCGCGAGGAGTATTTCGTGCGCATGCACCACGATTTTACCCACGCTTACGGGGAAAATCAGGGCTGGCAGGAGTACAGTGACTATCTGCATCACGGCCTGTTCGCCATCCGCCGTCGTCTGGGGTTACAACGCTTTGCGGAGCTAACCGCGCAGCTCGACGTTGCCCTGCGCGAACAGCAGACGACAGGCAGTACCGACGCCCATATGGGCTGGCTGGTGCCGTTACTCAACGAGTATTACGACCCGATGTATCGCTATCAACTGGAAAAGAAAGCCGCGAAAATCGTCTTTCGCGGCACATGGCAGGATGTTGCCGAATGGCTTAACGCACAGTGATCAGTGTCTGTCGCGCTTATCCGCGCGTTTCGCCAACCAGTCGCCCAGCACCTGAACCACCTGCACCAGAATAATCAGCGCCACGACCGTAACAATCATGACCTGGGTTTCGTAGCGGTAATAACCAAAGCGAATGGCCAGGTCGCCTACCCCGCCACCACCCACGATCCCAGCCATCGCGGAGTAACCGATCAGACTCACCAGCGTTATCGTCAGCCCACGCAGTAATCCCGCGCTGGCTTCCGGTAACAGCACGGTGCAGATAATACGCATCGGGCTGGCGCCAAACGCTTCCGCGGCTTCGATAATGCCTTTATCAACCTCACGTAACGCGCTGTCCACCAGTCGGGCATAAAACGCAATCGCCGCTACAGAGAGCGGAACAGACGCCGCAATCGGTCCGATGGTGTTCCCGAGCAGAAACTGGGTTAACGGCAGCAACAGCACCAACAGGATCACAAACGGTACCGAACGGATAATGTTCACCAGCACAGAACTGAGCAGATACACGAAACGGTTCTGCCAGAATAAATGCCGGTCGGTGACAAAAATAAGAAACCCTAACGGCAGGCCGCCAACGATCGCCAGCACGGTTGAGATACTCAGCATCTGGAAGGTTTCATTAAACGCCAGCGTCAAATCCGGCAATAAATCATCCACGAATCACCTCCACCTGTGCGGTACGTTGACGAATATGTTCCACAGCGGCATCGACCGCCGAAGGGTTATGCGGCGCGGTCAGTTGCACGACCAAAATACCCATCGCGCGCTCACCGATATATTCAATTTTGCCGTGCAGGATATTTACCGCCACGCCAAACTTTACCGCCACTTCAGACAGCACTGGCTGTTCCGCTGAGTCGCCGATAAACAAAATTTTCAGCAGTTGCCCTGGCAGATGTTGCCGCAAGCGCTCCGGGAGTGTCAGATTAAGCGTGTGCGAGACCAGTTGCTGAGTAAAAGCGTGCTGCGGGTGGGCAAAGACATCAAACACCTCACCTGACTCCACCACCTTGCCACCGGACATGACCGCCACACGATCGCAAATTGATTTGATCACATTCATTTCGTGAGTGATCAGCACGATCGTGATCCCCAGTTGTTGGTTGATCTGTTTGAGCAGAGCCAAAATGGTGGCTGATGTTTCCAGATCTAACGCGGAAGTGGGTTCATCGCAAAGCAGTACATCCGGGTGGTTGGCGATGGCGCGGGCAATGCCAACACGCTGTTTTTGACCACCACTGAGCTGTACCGGAAAACGGTTTGCTTTATCCGCTAACCCGACCAGTGCTAAGATCTCCGCCACGCGTGGGGCGATTTTGCTGCGCTCCCATCCGGCAGCCTTCAGGCTGAAGGCAACGTTTTGCGCCACCGTGCGGGTGTGCATCAAATTAAAATGCTGAAAAATCATCCCAATACGCTGACGGGCCTTACGTAAGTGCGTTCCTTCCAGCGCTGAAATTTCAACACCGTTCACCTTCACGCTTCCCTGGCTTGGGCGCGTTAAGGCGTTCAGGGTACGCAACAGCGTACTTTTCCCCGCCCCACTGGTTCCCACAATGCCAAATATCTCACCTGCGCCGATGCGCAGGCTGACCTCATCTACCGCCCGGGTTGACGGTCCTCGGCCTGCGCTGAAATCCACGCAAACCTTATCTATCTCAATCATACCGACCTCAGAAATGCGAAAAGGGCAGTCGTTGCTGCCCTGTTAAACTTTAAGCGCAGCGATTATTGGGCTGCCGTCATCCATTCCGGTTTCTGGAAGGCACTGTAGATGTTTTGCGGATCGTCTATCACCGCACGATAAGCCGGAGATTTCACCGCTTCAACAATGTCTTTGGCGAACGGTTTATCTGCATCTTCACTGCGTACCGCAATGATATTTTTCAGGTTTTCATCCAGGTGCTCTTGCTTGATCGCACTGGCGAGATCCAGTTTTGCCGCAACCGCAAAGTTACCGTTAACCAGTGCGCCGGTCACACCATCCAGTGTACGCGGCAACTGCGCAGCTTCCAGCGGTTTAAACACCAGCCCTTTCGGGTTACTGGCGATATCACGTTCAGAGGCTTTAGTGGGATCAATATTGTCTTTGATGGTGATAAGGTCGATAGATTGCAGGAAGCGCAAACCGCGGGCCAAGTTCGTCGGATCGTTAGAAAGCGTGATGACATCACCTTTCTTCAGTTCATCCAGACTTTTGATTTTATGCGAGTAAAAACCCATCCCCGCCGTTGGAACAACGATGAGCTTACTCAATTTCAACCCTTTATCGGCAGTGAATTTGTCAAAATAAAGCGAGTGCTGAAACAGGTTTGCGTCAATGCTGCCGTTGGAGAGTGCCATGTTTGGCTGAACATAGTCACTAAATTCGCGCACCACCACCTTGTAGCCCTTTTCTTTCAGCGTCGGTGCAATAGCCTGCTTTACCATATCACCATACGGACCCGGTGCGACGCCAAACACGATGGTATGCGGGTCGCTATTCGCATGAGCAAATTGTAATCCGCAGGCCAGCAACAGTGCCCCGGTCGCGACGCGTAAACTCTGACGCAATCCCATAATCTCTCCATTTTAACGTTGTGGTGTAATGTCTCACGCCGTTCTTGCGGCGTTGTTCTTGTTGGCCTGTTAACAGGCTGATTGTTAACATGACACAGATCACAACCTGCTGTCCTTGAAATTATTTCATGATGTTGCAGAGTATGTTTTTAAATGAGAGAAGGCATGAAAAAGCCGGATGTCGACACAAGTGCCTTATCCGGCTTACAAATAACGCGATCCCCCTGCACTCCCAGGCCCGATAAGCGCAAGCGTATCGGGCGGCAGGGGTTCGATTAGAAGTCGTAACGCAGACGAACCAGGTTCATATCACCCAGGTTGTCGGTGCTGGAGGTAAAGACGTGTTCATAATCAACACGGAAACCGTAGTCCAGTTGGAAGCTGATACCCAGACCGTTATCGGTACGCAGGTAGTTACGACCGTTCACGTATTCAATGCGATCGCCCATGACGTAAGGCTGAACAGATTTCAGCGCATACTGACCCACCGGGAAGGTGTAACCCGCGAAGTATTCCAGACCCCAGGCATCACCCGCAAAGTATTCGTTTACAGACACTTTTTTGGTGGTCATGAAGTTCTGGTACCAGCCGCCGCCCATTGAGAAGGTCCAGTTGTCCGGTTTCCAGCTCAGTGCAGTACCGACGATGTTTTGATCGTAGGTTTTGCTGGTGTTGCCACGCATCTCCGCGCGGGTGTAGTTCCACGCCGTACCCCAGGTCAGGTCATCCGTAATGTGATAATCCACACCCAGTGAACCGCCGCCTTTACGTTTGTAACGCAGGCCGTTATTCGGGTTGTAGTCATCGCTGAACAGATAAGAAGCGTAGAGATCAACATCTCCCACGGTGTTTTTATACTTCAGTGATTTACGTGTACGATATGAACCGTCATAGTCGCCGTTGATCCCGTTACCTGGTGCCTGACCGATCATATCGTAGTCCCAGATATCCGTTTTCGCGCCAACCACATCATAGTAGATGCTGTTCTGTTGACCGAAGGTCAGCGTACCCCAGGTCGCGCTCTTCAGACCGGTGTACAACATACGGCGCGTGGTATCGTTGGCGCCGTCAGCATAGTGATTATCCCAGTTGAACATGGCCGGGAAGTTAACGCCCAGCTCGTAGTAACTCACCCAACTGATGTCATCAAACAGATAGTAATCAGCAGCGAAACGGAAACGAGTACCGCCATCGAAACCATTACGTTTGTAACCATTCTTACCATCATCGCCAGCCATATTCTGGAACTGTGGACGAATACTCCCGCCAACGGTGAAGTTAAGACGACTCAGCGGATTGCCCGCCTGCGGATCTTGTTTCAGGACCGTGATTTCCGCCTGAGAGGCGAAAGTCGTTAATGCCACTGCTGCGCCGATCGATACTGCCAGCGCTGTTTTTTTTATAGTCATTATTTTTACCTTGATAGATAGCCTGCCAATTATTCAGCATACAAATATTAACTTTTATTAATACTCTCGTGTTGTCTGGTTTTTATTGATTTGTGCTGTTAAATATCAAGGGGTTATCAATTTGTGCTCTATAGACAAAAAAATACGCACCGATGGCAAAATCGGTGCGCATTCATCAAGGAAATGAATTAATGACTGAACTGACGGAAAAGTGCTTTGCCTTTTAACAGACGCGAGCCCAGCCATCCACCGCATAGAGAGAGTAGCAACGCCCCACAGAAGGGTAAGACTACCCACAGTCGCCAGTCAGGTTCCCAAGGGAAATCAAAAACTTTGGTTTGCAGAACCGCCAGAGCCGTTTCCGCACCGATGGCCGCCACCAGGCCGGAGACCATCCCCAACATGGCGAACTCGCACCACAGCGTAGTACGCAGCAATTTCTTACCCGCTCCCAGCGTACGCCAGACCACCAGCTCCTGATGACGCTGACGCATCCCCACCTGAACCTGCGCCAGCAGCAATAACATGCCGCAAGCGGTGACCAGAACCACCATCACTTCCAGCGCACGACTCACCTGCTCAAGGACCTGACTGACCTGTTTGAGGATGGCGCCAATATCCAGCAGGCTGATGGTTGGGAATTCCCGATTAAGCTGCGTCAACATGCCGTTGCCGTTCTCCCAGCGAAAGCTGGTCAGCCAACTTTGCGGCTGCCCGTCGAGCGCACCGGAAGGGAAAATAAAGAAGAAATTCGGCCGCAGGCTTTCCCAATCCACTTTACGCAGACTGCTTACCGTGGCACTGAAATCCTGGGTATCGCCCATAAAGGTCACACGATCGCCAAGCTTCACGTTTAAGCGCTTCGCCAGCCCCTCTTCCATCGACACTTCACCCGCTTTTGGCGGCCAGCTTCCGGCGGTAATCGGGTTATGATCCGGCCGGGTATCCTGCCAGGTCAGATTCAGTTCACGATTAAGCGCCTCGTCCTGATTACCTTCGGTTGCCTTGTCATTGATCGCCGTCAGACGCGCCCGCACGATGGGATAGAACGACTCCGGGATCACCTGATGTTCAGACAGGAACGCTTTCAGCGGCACTACCTGCTCGCTGGCGATGTTAATAAGGAAGTAGTTGGGACTTTCTGGCGGCATTTGCTGCTGCCAGCGATCGAGCAGATCGCCACGCAGTACCAACAGCAGCGCCAGCAGCATAAAGGACAGCGAAAAGGCCGATAGCTGGCTCAGCGTCGACCACGGCTGGCGCAACAGTCGACTGACCGCTAAACGTAGCGGTAGTGACGTTAACGTCAGACCACGCAGTACGTTGAGCAGCATCCAGCCCAGCACGCCGCACAAGAGCGCCAGTACAACCGCGCCGGCCAGCACCGCCCACAGCAGCATGCTCCCCCCCATCAGCCCGGCAAGCAGCGCGACCACAACGATCAATACCACAGGCAAATAGAACTTCAGTGGCCAGACGTTGGCGACGACATCACTACGCAGCACCCGCAATGGCTGCGTCGCCAGCAACAATCGATAAGGACGTAGCCCCACTAACAAGGAAATGACTGTCATCGTGCCTAATGCCCACAGCCACGGCCAGGGGCTGGCAGGCGGCAACTCGCCGGGCAGAACCGGCTTGAGCAACACCACCAGGACACGTTCAAATAACAGCCCAAACAGCCCCCCGGTTACACCAGACAGTACCAGCACCATCAGCCACTGCCCGATAATCAGCTTGCGCAGCTGCGCCCTGCCCGCGCCGAGTGTTTTCAGAATCGCCACCAGGTCGTAACGACTACGGCAATAATGGCTCATCGCTACGGCAACCGCGGCCACCGCCAGCAGCAGCGTTAACAGCGCCGACAGCAGCAGGAATTGTTGCGAACGCTCAAGCGATTTCCCCAGTGCCCCCTCATCCTGTTCCAGCCCATACCAGCGCTGTTCTGGCTTCAGTTGTGGCAGCAGCCACTTTTCATAGCCTTCTAATTGCTGCGGTGTCCCGCCAAATTTATAGCGCCAGGTCACCCGGCTTCCCGGCTGGACCGCCCCCGTTTTTTCAACATCCGCCATGTTCATCATCAGACGCGGCGCTATCTGGAACGGATTAAAACCAGAGTCAGGCTCCTGCACCACTTCACCCGCAATGCGCAACGTGGCATCGCCAACGTCGATGGGGTCTCCGATTTTTAAGTTGAGCAGCGCCATCAAACGCGGTGCCAGCAGCACCGAGCCTGGCTGTGGTTTCAGCCCCGACGGATGGGTCTGCAACGTGCCGTACATCGGATACACATCATCCACCGCTTTGACGTTCGCCAGTTGCGGCGTATCCCGGGCAAAGGTCATCGTAGCAAAAGTCAGTTGTTCACCCACCTTCAGGCCATGCTGTCGCGCCATGTCAATCCATGCTTTCGGGACTGCTCGTGAACTTTGCAGCGACCGATCACCCGCCATAAATTCGCGACTTTGCTGGCTCAGACCTTTTTCCATCCGGTCGCTGATATTACCCAGCGCAAGGACACAGGCCACCGCAAGACTCAGTGCCAGCCAGACTATCAGTAATGAAGGCGAGCGCCATTCGCGCCAGAACCAGCGTGCTATCATGCCTCCTCCTGCAACAGCCCGTTCACCAGACGTAAACGCCGATCGCAGCGCGCCGCCAGTTGTGGGTCGTGCGTCACCAGAATCAGGGTCGTGCCGTGCTCGCGGTTCAAAGAAAACAGCAGATCGGCAATTTTGTCCCCAGTCTGCCGATCCAGATTGCCCGTAGGTTCATCGGCAAACAGGACATCAGGGCGCCCATTAAACGCCCTTGCCAGCGCCACACGCTGCTGCTCACCACCGGAAAGCTGCGCCGGAAGATGATCGAGACGTTTTCCCAACCCCAATTGTTCAAGCAGCGTTTTCGCACCATCGCGGCTTTTCCCACTGTGTTCTCCCCGCAACAGTGCAGGAAGCTCAACGTTCTCCAGTGCGTTCAGCGTTGGAATTAACATGAATGACTGGAAGACAAAGCCAACATGTCGCGCCCGTAACTGCGCCCGAGCCTCTTCGTCCATGGTATGCAGCGCCTGTCCCACCAGACTCACTTCACCGCTGGAGCCATCGTCCAGCCCGGCAAGGATCGCCAGTAGCGTAGATTTCCCCGATCCTGATTCGCCAATCAGCGCAATGGTCTCGGCGCGTTTGACAACCAGTTCAACTCCGGTAAGGATGGATAGCTCGTGATCACCCTGACCGACGGATTTCTTAAGATGATGAACTTCAACAATGTTTTCCGCTGGCATTTGCCTTTCCTGTTCCTGGTTCTGTTAACTTTCCGCGTCGCCGCGGCGGACACGTTACTTATTCTGGGTGACAGCCTGAGCGCCGGATACCGTATGTCAGCCAGTGCGGCGTGGCCTGCACTGCTTAATGATAAATGGCACAGCAAAACACCGGTGGTAAATGCCAGTATTAGCGGCGATACCTCGCAGCAGGGTCTGGCCCGTCTGCCCGCATTACTGAAACAACATCAGCCGCGCTGGGTGCTGGTCGAACTGGGTGGCAATGATGGCCTGCGCGGGTTTGCACCTGCCCAAACTGAACAAACCCTGCGTACCATTTTGCAGGACGTAAAAGCGGCGAATGCCGAACCGCTGCTGATGCAAATTCGTCTGCCAGCAAACTACGGTCGCCGTTATAATGAAACCTTTAGCGCGATTTATCCCAAGCTTGCCAAAGAGTTTGATATTCCTCTGCTGCCCTTTTTTATGGAGGAGGTCTATCTGAAACCCCAATGGATGCAGGATGATGGTATCCATCCTAATCGTGACGCCCAGCCGTTTATTGCCGACTGGATGGCGAAACATCTCACCCCTTTTCTATCCTAAATAATTCGAGTTGTATGAAGGCGGCAAGTGAGAGAGTTCCCAGGAGCATAGATAACTATGTGACTGGGGTGAGCGAGCGTAGCCAACGCACAGACAACTTGAAGTATGACGGATATAGTAAATCACGACTCGTAAATCAACGGAGATCCTGACAGGTAAAGTTATGCAAAAATCGGTCTTAATAACAGGATGTTCCAGTGGTATTGGCCTGGAAAGTGCGCTTGAGCTTAAACGCCAGGGTTTTCGAATTCTGGCTGGCTGCCGCAAACCTGAGGATGTCGCGCGCATGAACGGCATGGGATTTACCGGCATATTGCTGGATCTCGACTCACCAGAAAGCGTGGATCGCGCCGCCGATGAGGTGATCGCCCTGACCGATAACCGTTTGTATGGGATCTTTAACAACGCCGGATTTGGCGTTTACGGCCCACTGTCCACCATCAGCCGCGAGCAAATGGAACAGCAGTTTTCCGCCAACTTTTTTGGCGCTCATCAGCTCACTATGCGCCTGCTACCCGCCATGTTACCTCATGGCGAAGGGCGTATTGTGATGACCTCTTCAGTCATGGGATTAATTTCCACACCAGGGCGAGGCGCGTATGCCGCCAGCAAATATGCGCTGGAAGCCTGGTCCGATGCGCTACGGATGGAACTTCGCCATAGCGGAATTAAGGTCAGCCTGATTGAACCCGGCCCCATTCGCACCCGCTTTACTGAAAACGTCAACCAGACCCAGAGTGATAAGCCCGTCGAGAACCCCGGTATTGCTGCTCGGTTTACATTGGGTCCGGAGGCCGTTGTCGCCAAAGTGCGCCATGCTTTTGAGAGCGACAAACCCAAATTGCGTTATCCCGTTACGCTGGTGACCTGGGCTGTGACGTTTCTCAAACGCCTGCTCCCGGGCCGCGCAATGGACAAAATTTTACACGGCTGAGTTGAAGCCTGCTCGTCAGCCCCCATGTAGAAACAAATAGACGAATAGAGAGTGACTCCATGTCCGCACAAAATATTGTCAATATTAACGAATCAAATCTGCAGCAGACCCTTGAATTGTCGATGACCACCCCGGTCCTGTTCTATTTCTGGTCTGAACGTAGCCAACATTGTCTGCAATTAACGCCGGTACTGGAGAGCCTTGCTGCACAGTACAACGGCCAGTTTATTCTTGCCAAGCTGGACTGTGACGCCGAACAGATGATCGCGTCTCAGTTTGGTCTACGCGCAATTCCAACGGTTTACCTGTTCCAGAACGGTCAGCCGGTCGATGGCTTCCAGGGACCGCAGCCGGAAGAGGTTATCCGCGCACTGCTTGAAAAAGTATTGCCGAGTGAAGAAGAGCTGAAAGCACGCCAGGCAATTGAGTTTATTGAAGCGGGTAACCACGCCGACGCCCTGCCGCTGTTGAAAGAAGCGTGGCAAATCTCCAACCAGAGCAGCGAAATTGGTCTGCTGCTGGCGGAAACGCAAATTGCGCTGAATCGTACTGAAGATGCTGAAGCTGTACTCAAAACCATCCCATTGCAGGATCAGGATACCCGTTATCAGGGGCTGGTCGCGCAAATTGAACTGCTGAAGCAGGCGGCTGATACACCAGAAATTCAGCAGTTACAGCAACAGGTTACGAATAACCCACAGGATGCAGCACTGGCAACGCAACTGGCTATTCAATTGCACCAGGTTGGACGTAACGAAGAAGCACTGGAACTCCTGTTCAGCCATTTGAAGAAAGATCTCGCGGCGGCTGATGGTCAGGCACGTAAGACCTTCCAGGAGATCCTCGCTGCGCTAGGTACCGGTGATGCGCTGGCGTCAAAATATCGTCGTCAGCTGTACGCACTGTTGTACTAATCCGTTTCATTTTGCCCGATGGCGCTGTGCTTATCGGGCCAACAAATACCACTCTCGTAGGCCGGATAAGCGGTAACCGCTATCCGGCATCACATCACGGTTTCTTTAATGGTGTCACCACCAACTGGTGGCGTGAATTATAGAACTTCCGATAGGTTAAATAGCAGGCGATAATGGTCGACAGGCTGGCGGTAGAGAGCAGCATAAACGTCACCATAATCTGATACTTAATCGCTTTTACCGGATCGATACCGGCAAAGATCAATCCTGACATCATCCCCGGTAAACTTACTAACCCGACGGTTTTTGCGGAATCGATCGTTGGGATCAGCGATGCGCGAATACTGTCCCGAATAAGCGGCGCGGACGCGACTTTCGGAGAAGCGCCGAGGCTTAATTTCTCCTGAATTTGCTGCTGCTCACTGCTAAAGCGCTGCCCCAGGTTGTTGTAACATAACCCGACGGCCACCATCGCATTCCCGGCGATCATGCCGGAAATCGGGATCACTTGCATCGGTGCAAACTCGATGGAGCCTGACAGCACCAAGACGGCCAGCGTGACCCCCGCCCCCGAGGTAATAGCGATAAATGAGGAGATAAAAGCCTTATCAATATATTTACTGCGTTTTTGCGCGTTATATGCGGCGTTAAAGCAGATAAACAGCACCATCACTAAGGTCAGAATGCTGTGGTTCACGCCGAAAATATATTTCAGCACGTAGCCTACGATAATAAGCTGGACAACCGCCCGGCAAACGCTCCAGAGAATATCTTTTTCCAGTGCCAGTTTTTCTTTATGGCTGATCAGCATCGCCACCACCACCAGCATCATCGCTAACGCCAGTGATTCATTGGTAATATTATGCTCATTCATTGCTTACTTCCTGCATTTCTCCGGCATGCGGCTGAAGGATAATGACATTATCCGCATGATTAATTTCATCTTTGTCGTGCGTCACCCACAGCACAGCAATATTCTTATCGCGCACATAGCGGTGAATTAGCTCATTCACATTCCGTTTGTTGGCTTCATCCAGCGCGCTGGTTATTTCATCAAGCAGCAGGATTTTCGGCAGAAACTGCAAATTGCGAATCAATGAGATACGCTGTTTTTCGCCGCCGGACAGCTCATTGATGTTTTTTTTGAGGATTGCCTCGGGTAACTCAAATCGGGCCAGATCGGCCAGAAACACATCCGAATCCGGACGTTTATCGCGAATTTGCCAGGGAAAAATAAGGTTGTCGTAGACGGTATCACCAAACAAAGCAGGCGTTTGTGCGCAATAGGAGACCTGCTGACGATATGCTTCCGGCTTGAGGGTCGTTATCTCCTTGCCCTCAAAGATAATCTCACCCGCGCTCGGGCTAATTAACGACGCGACAATTTTCAACAACGTGCTTTTACCGCAACCGGACTGGCCGGTAATCAGCTTAAATTCTCCGGCATTAAGATTAAAACTGATGTTATTAAGAATTTTCGTTGTTCCCGCCTGCCAGGCGACATTCTTTAACTGAAGCAGCATTCTGCTTTCTTCCATTACCAATCCCTTTTTTACCTCTTTCGTGCAGACAGTCTATCCCTGTAATTTATTATAGGGGAGCCCACCTTGATAAATCGGGTATAATTTGATTAATCAGGCAGTAAAGGACAGCACAACAGGAGGTTTCATCGATGCTCATTTTTATTCCTATTCTTATTTTTGTCGCACTGGTCATCGTCGGTGCGGGCGTGAAAATCGTCCCGCAGGGATACCAGTGGACGGTGGAACGTTTCGGGCGTTACACCAAGACCCTGCAACCGGGGTTAAGCCTTGTTGTACCGTTCATGGACCGCATTGGTCGTAAGATCAATATGATGGAACAGGTGCTTGATATCCCCTCTCAGGAAGTCATCTCCAAAGACAACGCTAACGTCGCGATTGATGCCGTGTGCTTTATTCAGGTCATCGACGCGCCGAAAGCGGCGTATGAAGTCAGCAACCTGGAACTGGCGATCATCAACCTGACCATGACCAATATCCGTACCGTGCTTGGCTCGATGGAACTCGATGAGATGCTCTCCCAGCGCGACAACATCAATACGCGCTTGCTGCATATCGTTGATGAAGCCACCAATCCCTGGGGCATCAAAATTACCCGTATCGAGATCCGCGATGTTCGCCCACCGGCAGAGCTTATCGATGCGATGAACGCACAGATGAAAGCAGAGCGTACCAAGCGTGCCTACATTCTTGAAGCCGAGGGTATCCGTCAGGCGGAGATCGTCAAGGCCGAAGGTGAGAAACAGTCGAAAATCCTGAAAGCAGAAGGTGAACGCCAGTCCGCTTTCTTACAGGCCGAAGCACGTGAACGTTCAGCGGAAGCGGAAGCTCGTGCAACGCAGATGGTATCTGAAGCCATTGCCGCTGGGGACATTCAGGCTGTGAATTACTTTGTGGCACAGAAATACACCGAAGCGCTGCAACATATCGGTTCGTCGAATAACAGTAAAGTGGTGATGATGCCGCTGGATGCCAGCAGTCTGATGGGCTCCATCGCCGGGATCACTGAGCTGATTAGGGACAGCGCCAGCGAACGGAAAAAATCATGATAGCGATGATCCTGGTTCACCCACATATCTTCTGGCTTAGCCTCGGGGGCCTGCTATTGGCCGCCGAGATGCTGGGCGGGAACGGTTATCTGCTATGGAGCGGTGTAGCGGCGGTGATAACCGGGCTGGTTATCTGGCTCGTACCGCTCGACTGGGCGTGGCAGGGAGCAATGTTCGCCGTATTAACACTGCTGGCGGCCTGGTTGTGGTGGAAATGGCTGGCGAAGCGCGTGCAAGAGCAGAAACCGGCCGACAGTCATCTTAATCAGCGCGGACAACAGCTAGTCGGTCGTCGGTTTACACTGGAAACCGGGCTGGTCAATGGTCGCGGGCATATGCGCGTCGGCGACAGCTCGTGGCCCGTCAGCGCCAATGATGACTTAAGCGCCGGAACACACGTTGAAGTGGTTGCCGTTGAAGGCATTACTCTGGTAATCAAAGCCGTATCACCATAAAACAGACAGGAAATAAGACTATGGTCAGGAAGACACCCCTCGCCTTTGCCCTTTTCACACTACTGGCAGTCGCTCCTCAGGCGTTTGCCTCATCAGATATAGAAGATTGCAAATGGAGCGATGACCACTGTCTGCTGAAAGGCACGCCTACCTTCAGCCCCGGAAACGACAGCCGTGATAACCTGCTACGACTGCTGAGTCAGGAGAAATCGTTCGCCCTGCCGATACAGGCGATGCCTGAGGATATCACCCGCTCCCGTGATTTCTATTTCGCTTATCACCCGCAGTGGGATGACATCACGTCGCCCGCAGCCGCAGCCCCGGAGCAAAATGCTGACGACACGCTAACCCGGCAAATGGCTGAACTGCACATCAGCGCGGATGAGGTAATCCGCAATAGTGATGATCTCGAAAACCGCCACGTTTCGAATAATATGAGCAGTGCCAGTCAATTCTTTGCCGCGCTGCTCGCCGATACCTCGTTGACGGTTGAACAACGCCAGGCTCTGGCGCAAGCGCGGATGGGGCTGTTGTCCGGCGCAACCCGTGAGCAGATTGATGCCTCATTGACTACTCTGCCTGTGGATTCCAGTGCCCAACGTTATAAAACGTACCTGATTGCCGCCGCCAATTTCTATGCCGGTGATTATGTGAATGCCGAACAAGCGTTTACTCAGTTGGCGAAAAGCGATCGCCCATGGCTGGCAGAAACGGCGCAGTACATGCTAATGCGCACAGCACTGAATAAAAGTAGTCAGAACAGCGTCGGTGAATACGGTGATTTTGATATCGCCAGGATTAACCACCAGGATGCCGCTCAGGCACAGACTCAGGCGCAAGCCTATCTGCAACGCTGGCCGCAAGGCCAGTACGCCGATTCGACACGCGGTATGCTGCGGCGTATCAACTGGTATTTACAAGCCTGGCCACAGCTGGCCGGACTGTATGAGCAGGCTCTCGATACGTCGGCCAATGCGCAGCAGTTGCGTGAGACCGTGACAGAATACGATAACGTCTACGGTATACAATTCTATGATCAATCCGTAATTGAAGCCTTTCCTGATGCCCCCCGCGTGAGCTATATCGAACTGTTACGCGCACTGCGTCTGAATAGCGATAAAAAACCCACGCTGACCCAGGCGCAACTTGATGCGAGCAAGCCGGTATTTGAACAAAGCCAACACATGCCGCTGTGGCGCAATCTGCAGCTGAATTTATGGATGGCGGCGGGCAACTACGCGGCCATTGTTCAGGCCGTAACCCCGGCACAACAACTTTCCGTACACGATACGCTCGCGTTTAGCGAACAGGTGCTGTACGGCGAAGCGTTGATGGGCCAGAAGAATTGGACCGCGGCACGTGATTTCTGGCAGCAGCTGCTGAAAGTGAGCAAAGATAACGAGCAGCAGCAATATGTACAGGCCAAGCTGGCGGCTACGCTGGTTTACAGTGGTGACAGCGCGGCGATATTCGCCCCGGACAGTGCGGTAACCAATCTGCGTTTCCGCTCTCAGGTGCTGAAAACACAGGCAACGCCTGAACTGCTACGCCAGCAAGCTACCCATGGGCCTAACAATGAGAGCGCACAATAGCCCTGCATACTTTGCTGGTTCGGGATCTTACCGAGAACCGTTTTGCAGACTGGTTGAATGACCGAAAACTGGCCCGAGACATTAGCCAACCGGTTGTTGGCACTGCATTTGATGACGTCAATCTGAGCGTGTTTGACTGGAACGGTGATGCCGCTCAGGCCGGCTATACCTGCCGCAGCCTCAATGAAACGGTCACGGTATTAAGCCGCAAAGCCGATGACGCCCACGCACTGAACTGTCTGGGTGAGTTCTTCCGTACCACACAAACCCATGTCGATCTGTGGAAGAACAGTAGCGGTAACGATGTGCTGGAAGTGGCCATTACGCGACAGGAGCCGTTCGGCCAGTTCGACAGGCAGCGCTATTACCAACAGGTTATCGCGTCCCCAACAGCGGAAGTCGAGGATAAAAGCTTTGCGCTGTATCGGGCCATCATGTGCTACTCCCCGTCAGGTTATAACGAATGCGGCGGCGAAGAGGTGGATAAATCACAGCGAAAAGACTGGTTCACGCAGTTAAAGACGCAGTATCCGGGAAGTCCGTGGGCGCAAAAACTCAAATACTACTGGTAATCGCGCTGCTGGCCGGTCAGGCACAGGCGGCAGATATCGTCTCCGCCCGTGACCATTCGGCCTTCTGGCTGTGGTCCGGGGTGAAAGCCAGTGATGAACTGCAAAATGCGCAAACGGTCTATCTGCATCAGGGCGAGGTGCTGGTTCGATCGGGTAACGTGGTTTTCCAGCGTCTGGGACTGCCAGTCAGTCGTCTGACTTTTCCCTCAATCTGGCTGACGGTCCGCTTTACCACGCTCGACGTACCGGAGGAGATTCCGGCCCGAATCATACGGCTGATGCAACGCTGGCAGAGCGCCGGCAACCACGTCGTCGGCCTGCAGGTCGATTTTGACGCGGCGACCCACCAGCTTGCTGATTACGCCCGTTTTCTGCACCAATTGCGTCAACAGTTGCCGCCAGAGTTTGCGCTTGGCGTGACAGGTCTGCTGGACTGGGCAAAAACCGGGGATGTCGCCACGCTAAACGCACTGGCGGTCGATGAACTGGTGGTGCAGAGCTATCAGGGGCGTCAGACGGTGGCAAATTATCAGGCGTATCTGCCTGCACTCGCCCGTCTGCGTATTCCGTTTAAGCTGGGGCTGGTGCAAAACGGTAGCAGGGACCTGCAGGCTGAGGCTCAGCTTGAAAAATCCCCGTGGTACCGTGGCACAGTGGTGTTTATGCTCAATCCCTCTCGCCGTTAAGCCTTTGCTTTGTGATGGCAGCAGCCGGAGAGATTATCCATGATCGGGCATTCGGCGCTATCATCACCAGGGCAACTGTCCGCCAGCGCCAGCAAATGCAAGCGCATGGCCTGCAGCTCGCTGATATGCCGCTCGATGTCCGCCACTTTTTCTAACGTGCGCTTTTTGACATCCGCGCTGTGACGCGCCGGATCGTTAAACAAATTGACCAGCTCACCACACTCTTCCAGGTTAAAGCCAACCTGCCGCGCCTGACGCAACAGCGTCAGTTCATTCAGATGCTGCTGGTTGTATGTGCGATAGCCGTTTTCGCTACGTAGTGGCGGCGTCACCAGACCTTTTTCTTCATAAAAGCGTATCGCTTTACTGGTTAAACCGGTTTTTTTAGCAACATCGGATATATTCACATCTTCCCCCTTGACCTTCCCCTTGATGGAAGGTTTAACCTTTATAACAGTTAGTCAAAACGACTGCTAAGGTCAACGTTTACCGACCAATCATAGAGGAAATTTGTTATGTCTCAAACTATCGATCTGACTCTGGACGGTCTGTCCTGTGGTCACTGCGTAAAACGCGTTAAAGAAAGTCTCGAACAACGCCCGGACGTGGAACTCGCGGATGTCACGGTGACAGAAGCCCATGTCACCGGTAGCGCCAGTGCCGAGGCGCTGATCGAAACCATCAAACAAGCCGGTTATGGCGCGGAGTTAAGCCACCCAAAGGCTAAACCGCTGGCGGAGTCATCAATCCCGTCGGAAGCACTGGCAGCGGTCCCCCCTGAGCTTCCGGCAGCTACGGCTGAAGAAGATGATAGCCAACAGTTGCTGTTAAACGGCATGAGCTGCGCCAGCTGTGTCTCCCGCGTACAAAATGCGCTGCAAAGCGTACCGGGTGTCACGCAGGCACGGGTAAACCTGGCGGAGCGCACTGCGCTGGTAATGGGCAGTGCATCCGCCGCAGATTTAGTGCAGGCGGTGGAAAAAGCCGGCTATGGCGCGGAAGCGATCGAAGACGACGCTAAGCGTCGCGAACGCCAGCAGGAAACCGCCGTGGCGACCATGAAACGTTTTCGCTGGCAGGCGGCGGTTGCGCTGTTGCTGGGTGTCCCGGTCATGGTATGGGGAATGATTGGCGATAACATGATGGTGAGTGCCGACAACCGTAGCCTGTGGCTGGTCATTGGTCTGGCAACACTCGCTGTGATGGTCTTCGCAGGCGGTCACTTCTACCGCAGCGCGTGGAAAAGCCTGATGAACGGCACCGCGACCATGGATACACTGGTCGCGCTGGGCACGGGGGTCGCCTGGCTCTATTCCATGAGCGTAAACCTCTGGCCGCAATGGTTCCCAATGGAAGCGCGGCATCTCTATTATGAAGCCAGTGCCATGATTATCGGTCTGATTAACCTTGGCCATATGCTGGAAGCACGCGCCCGCCAACGCTCTTCCAAAGCGCTGGAAAAACTACTCGATTTAACACCGCCAACCGCACGTGTTGTGACTGATGACGGTGAAAAAAACGTGCCACTGGCCGATGTGCAGGCAGGCATGTTGCTACGTCTGACCACCGGCGATCGCGTTCCGGTAGATGGCGAAATCACACAGGGCGAGGCCTGGCTGGATGAAGCGATGCTGACCGGCGAACCGATCCCGCAACAAAAAGGCGAAGGTGATAGCGTCCACGCCGGTACTGTAGTTCAGGATGGTAGCGTACTGTTCCGCGCCAGTGCCGTCGGTAGCCACACGACGTTATCGCGTATTATTCGCATGGTACGTCAGGCACAAAGCAGTAAGCCCGAGATTGGTAAGCTGGCCGACCGTATTTCCTCGGTATTCGTTCCGGTGGTGGTAGTGATTGCACTGGTGAGTGCAGCAATTTGGTACTTTTTCGGCCCGGCACCACAAATTGTTTATACGCTGGTGATTGCCACCACCGTACTGATTATTGCCTGTCCTTGTGCGCTAGGTCTGGCCACACCCATGTCGATTATTTCCGGGGTGGGTCGTGCCGCTGAGTTTGGTGTGCTGGTACGTGATGCCGATGCGCTGCAACGCGCCAGCACGCTTGATACCGTCGTCTTTGACAAGACCGGTACGCTGACCGAAGGTAAACCGCAGGTTGTCGCCATCAAAACGTTCGGCAATATCGACGAAGCACTGGCTGTTCGCCTGGCAGCCGCCCTTGAACAGGGTTCCAGCCATCCGCTGGCCAGGGCGATTCTGGATAAAGCGGGCGATGTTACGCTGCCACAGGTCAATGGTTTCCGTACGCTGCGCGGTTTAGGCGTCAGCGGGGAAGCTGAAGGCCATACGTTATTACTGGGTAACCAGGCACTGCTCAACGAACAGCACGTTGTTACCACCGAAATGGAAGCCGAGATCACGGCTCAGGCTTCCCAAGGGGCAACCCCGGTGCTGTTAGCCATTGACGGGCAAGCAGCAGCCTTGTTAGCGGTACGTGACCCATTGCGCAGCGACAGCGTGGCCGCGCTTCAGCGTCTGCACCGCGCTGGCTATCGTCTGGTGATGCTCACCGGCGATAACCCAACTACGGCCAATGCCATTGCCAAAGAAGCAGGTATTGATGAGGTGATAGCCGGCGTACTGCCAGACGGTAAAGCGGAAGCAATTAAACGTCTGCAGAGCCAGGGACGTCAGGTCGCCATGGTCGGTGACGGCATTAACGATGCCCCTGCCCTGGCCCAGGCCGATGTGGGTATTGCAATGGGCGGAGGCAGCGATGTGGCGATTGAGACCGCTGCGATCACGCTGATGCGTCATAGCCTGATGGGCGTTGCGGATGCGCTGTCTATCTCGCGGGCAACGCTGCGTAATATGAAGCAGAACCTGCTCGGCGCATTTATCTACAACAGCATCGGTATCCCCGTTGCCGCCGGGATTCTGTGGCCATTCACTGGAACCCTGCTGAACCCGGTCGTTGCCGGAGCGGCGATGGCGCTCTCTTCTATTACCGTGGTGAGCAACGCCAACCGACTGCTGCGCTTTAAACCGAAAGAGTAACTCTTTGCCAAACGGCACTTTCGTTTATCCGGCCTACAAAAAGTAAGTGATAATGTAGGCCGGATAAGACGATTTTGCGTCGCCATTCAACGATTCACGGATTGCACCTTCCTGGACCACGCGCTAGCATGGAAGTCTACTCAAGGGAGGCCGTATGGATTTGTTATACCGGGTAAAAGCATTATGGTCTGCACTGCGCGGTAACCATTATACCTGGCCGGCCATCGATGTCTCTTTGCCTGGCAACCGCCATTTTCATCTGATTGGCAGTATTCATATGGGTAGCCGGGGTATGGCCCCTCTGCCTGCCAGGTTACTGAAAAAACTCAGCCGCGCTGATGCACTGATTGTCGAAGCCGATGTCTCCGGTGACGATGCACCGTTTGCCAATCTTCCGGTTTTTGCTGCGCTGGAAGAACGCATCAGCGAAGAGCAATTGCGCAACCTGCAAAAAGTTTCTGGCGATCTTGGTATTTCCCCCTCCCTGTTTTCGACTCAGCCCCTGTGGCAAATAGCCATGATCTTGCAAGCCACGCAGGCGCAACAGCTGGGATTACGGGCGGAATATGGTATTGACTACCAACTGCTCAAAGCGGCTAAACAGGCGCAAAAAACCATTATTGAACTGGAAGGCGCCGCCAGCCAAATCGACCTGTTATGCCAATTGCCTGATAACGGTTTGGCTTTGCTCGACGATACCCTGACACACTGGCATACCAACGCCAGGTTGCTGCAACAAATGATGGGCTGGTGGCTTGAATCACCACCACAAAATGGCGAGCTCACGTTACCCAACACATTCAGCCAGTCATTATATGACGTACTCATGCACCAGCGTAATGAGACCTGGCGGGACAAACTCAAGGCAATGCCTGCGGGACACTATGTGGTCGCAGTGGGCGCACTGCATCTGTATGGAGAGGGAAACTTACCGGAGATGATGCGATAAAAAAAATGGCCAATATTTCTATTGGCCCGTCAAAGAGGAATTTCATCATTATTATTATGCCGACGCTTAAAGCATCGGTGTAGGTCGATTGTCGCTCAAAGTCGTCATCCTGCCAATACTATTGCGCAAGATGGTACTATTTTTTCCACCGCCATCAGGCGTATGCTTATGGCGTATTTTGTCTGGGCCAGGAAAAATTGCTATGACACCCGCCGTTAAACTACTCGAAAAAAACAAAATTTCTTTTCAGATCCACACCTACGATCACGATCCGTCCGAGACCAACTTTGGCGACGAAGTGGTCCGTAAATTAGGACTGAATGCGGATCAGGTCTACAAAACACTGCTGGTTGCCGTGAATGGTGATATGAAACATCTGGCGGTTGCCGTCACCCCGGTAGCCGGACAGCTGGATCTTAAAAAGGTCGCGAAGGCGCTGGGCGCCAAAAAGGTCGATATGGCCGACCCAATGGTTGCACAACGCACAACGGGATATCTGGTCGGCGGTATTAGCCCACTTGGGCAGAAAAAACATTTGCCAACGCTGATTGATGCACCCGCTCAGACATTCGACACTATTTATGTTTCCGGCGGCAAACGCGGGCTGGATATTGAACTGGCGGCGAACGATCTGGCGAAAATTCTGGATGCGAAATTTGCCGACATCGCACGCCGCGATTAAGCAGGTATGGAAGATTGCCTGATGGCGCGCAGCTTTAAGGCCTACAAACCGAATACGCTTACAGCCTGTAGGCCGGATAAGGTGCCAGCACCGCCATCCGGCACTCCCCCTGTTACTGCCAGGTAACTTCACCCTTCGGCTCATACATACTGGCATCCAGCGGTGAGTTTTTCTGTACGTACTCTTTCAGCACTTCCGCATCGATAAACCCGGTATTCACATAACCTGGCTTGTTATCAATTCGCGGATAACCATCGCCGCCGGTGGCATTGAAGCTCAGCGTTGCCATGCGATACGTTTTAGCCGGGTCAACAGGTTCGCCTTTGATTTTCAGATCGTTAAGTTTACCGTCTTTCGCCACAAAGCTGACGTTGGCAAACTGCGGATAGGCCCCGGAGTCCGGCTTCATTTGCGCCACGGCGGTCAGATAGTCAATCACCTCTTTCCCACTCATGTCGGCATACACCACAATATTGCCGAACGGTTGTACCTTCAGCACACTCTTATAGGTGATATCACCGGCTTCGATGGAATCACGGATGCCGCCGCCGCTCATCACGCCAAAATCAGCGCCGGTGCGTGCCATTTGCGCAGCAAGCAGCAGATGCCCCATGTTGGTCTGCACAAAGCGCACCTTGCTACGGTCACCTTCCAGACGCGCATTTACACTGCCAATTTTGACATCCAACTGCGCTTTGCCTTTATTCTGGAATGGCGTCAGTAACGACAGCATTTGCTGATTTTCAGCGATTTCCGGGGTGTAGAGTACGCGCTCACTTTTACCGTTGTCCCAAGTCACTTTTTTCTTCAGGTTTACCGGAATGAGTTGGTAGTTGACCATTTTCATTTCGCCATTGCGGAATTCAAAGTCCGCCCGGCCAACGTATTTACCCCACTCATGCGCCTGCACAATCCAGATACCGTTTTGCTTATCTGGCGCACATGGCGTACCCGGTACGTAATCAACCTGCTTTTTGTTTTCCGATGCCATGCACACCGGATCCTGTGAGTGACCACCCACAATCATCGCCAGCGCCCCGGTGGGCAGGCTACGCGCCATTTCGACATCGCCAGGGGCGTTCGAGCCGTGATTGCCGTTGTCATAATGCCCCATATGCGTGGTAGCGATGATGATGTCTGGCTTTTCATTCATATTGAGTTCCTGGATAACCAGCTTTGCTTCTTCCGCAGGTTTGCGAAACTCAATATCGGTGAAGAACTCCGGGTTGCCAATTTTCGCCGTATCATCGGTTGTTAAACCAAGAACCGCGATTTTTAAATCCTGGCGCTTAAAGATAGCCCACGGCTTAAACAAACGTTCGCCGGTGCTTTTCTGATAGATATTGGCTGAGAGAAACGGGAATTTGGACCATTTTTCCTGCTGGCGTAGCACGGTAAGCGGGTTATCAAATTCGTGATTGCCAACTGCCATCGCGTCATAGCCAATCAGGTTCATGCCGCGAAAATCAGGTTCTGCATCCTGAAGATCGGATTCTGGTACACCGGTGTTGATATCACCGCCGGAAAGCAGCAGTACGCTTCCCCCTTCTTCCGCCACTTCTTTACGAATACCGTCCACCAGCGTTTTTTGCGCCGCCAGTCCATATTCCCCGTATTCGCTGCGCCAGAAGTGACCGTGATGATCGTTGGTATGCAGAATGGTAATTTTGTAGGTTTTATCTTTTTCGTACGCTTGTGCAGGCTGGCCTGCCAGCGTAAATGCGGCCAATAACGCCAGCGCCACGCCCCGTTTCAAAAACTTCATATTTCTCTCCCTGAGCCAATATCAACGACTGAAATTACAATGATATAAAATAATAGTCGAAAATGTTTTCAGAAATGAGACTTCCTTCAAACACCTTCCGCAGGTATGTTAGGCAAGTAATAATAACAAATTAGATTACCCTCATAATCGCAACCCAAACAGAAGTGACTTTCTATGGCAATAAGTGAACCAACCCAGCCAGTGGCTGGCGCGTCAGCGTCGGTTGCTAAAGCACGCACCTCATTTGGCATTTTAGGGGCGATCAGCCTCTCTCATCTGCTAAACGATATGATCCAATCGCTGATTCTGGCGATTTATCCGCTTTTACAGTCAGAGTTTTCACTGACGTTTATGCAGATCGGGATGATTACGCTAACCTTCCAGCTCGCCTCTTCGCTGCTGCAACCGGTTGTCGGCTACTGGACGGACAAATACCCTATGCCATGGTCGCTACCGATTGGAATGTGCTTCACGCTGAGTGGGCTTGTGCTACTGGCGATGGCAGGCAGTTTCCATATGGTCTTGCTCGCCGCAGCGCTGGTCGGTACCGGGTCTTCAGTATTCCATCCGGAATCCTCTCGCGTGGCGCGTATGGCCTCCGGTGGCCGTCATGGGCTGGCTCAATCTATTTTCCAGGTCGGTGGTAACTTCGGTAGTTCTCTGGGGCCACTACTGGCCGCTGTCATCATCGCGCCATACGGTAAGGGTAATGTAGCCTGGTTCGTACTGGCGGCCCTGCTGGCGATTGTGGTACTGGCACAGATTAGCCGTTGGTACGCCGCACAACATCGGATGAGTAAAGGAAAGCCAAAGGTCGCCATCGTCAATCCGCTACCACGAAATAAAGTGGTACTGGCGGTGGGGATTCTGCTGGTGCTGATTTTCTCCAAATACTTCTATATGGCGAGCATCAGTAGCTATTACACCTTTTATCTGATGCAAAAATTCGGATTATCGGTACAGAATGCCCAGTTCCACCTGTTTGCCTTCCTGTTTGCCGTTGCGGCCGGGACGGTAATTGGTGGGCCATTAGGTGATAAGATTGGCAGAAAATATGTTATTTGGGGCTCTATCCTCGGCGTAGCGCCGTTTACCCTCATTTTGCCCTATGCGACCCTTGAATGGACTGGGATTTTAACCGTGATCATTGGTTTTATCCTCGCATCGGCCTTTTCTGCCATTCTGGTCTATGCACAGGAGCTACTTCCGGGCCGTATCGGTATGGTTTCTGGGCTATTTTTCGGTTTTGCCTTCGGCATGGGCGGCTTGGGTGCCGCGGTGTTAGGACTGATTGCCGACCATACCAGTATCGATTTGGTCTATAAAATATGTGCTTTCCTGCCTCTTCTGGGGATACTGACCATATTCTTACCTGATAACCGACATAAAGCCTGATTTTCTGACGGCCAAAAGTAAACTTTGGCCGTCATCACTTACAGTGACCATCAGCCTTTGCCTCATACATCCCCCCGTAGTTTTCCGATCCGTGCTTTTTTACGCTTAAAATCCTATTTTCATCAAAATTCAATAATTATTCATAAACATAAACATTAAAATTGTCATAAACTATTACTCGGAATTTGGGTTTTCAGGATCAACACAGCAACCAAAGGAGACGGAATGCATCACGCCACCCCGCTTATCACCACCATTGTCGGCGGCCTTGTGCTCGCTTTTATATTAGGCATGATTGCCAATAAACTACGTATTTCTCCTCTGGTGGGATATCTGTTAGCGGGCGTTCTGGCCGGTCCATTTACACCTGGTTTTGTTGCTGATACTAAGCTTGCACCTGAACTGGCGGAGCTTGGCGTTATCCTACTGATGTTCGGCGTGGGGCTGCACTTCTCCTTGAAGGATTTAATGGCGGTAAAGTCCATCGCCATTCCCGGCGCTATCGCCCAAATTGCCGTGGCGACGCTACTGGGTATGGCGCTTTCAGCAATAATGGGCTGGTCGCTGATGGTCGGTATCGTCTTTGGGCTGTGTCTTTCAACCGCCAGTACCGTGGTGCTGTTACGTGCGCTTGAAGAACGGCAGCTCATTGATAGCCAGCGCGGGCAAATCGCGATTGGCTGGCTGATTGTCGAAGATTTGATGATGGTGCTGACGCTGGTTCTCCTGCCTGCTGTCGCCGGAATGCTGGAAAAAGAAAACGTCGGCTTTACTTCGCTGGCCGTGGATATGGGCATTACCATCGGTAAGGTCGTGGCATTTATCGCCATTATGATGCTGGTTGGTCGCCGGCTGGTACCGTGGATTATGGCCCGCAGCGCCGCAACAGGTTCCCGCGAACTGTTTACCCTGTCGGTGCTGGCGTTAGCGCTGGGTATCGCCTTTGGCGCGGTGGAGCTGTTCGATGTTTCCTTTGCACTGGGTGCGTTCTTTGCCGGTATGGTGCTGAACGAGTCAGAATTGAGCCACCGAGCGGCGCACGATACCCTACCGCTACGCGATGCTTTCGCCGTACTGTTCTTTGTTTCCGTCGGTATGCTGTTTGATCCGTTAGTCCTGATCCAGCAGCCACTGGCCGTGCTGGGTACTCTGGCGATTATTATCTTCGGTAAATCCGTCGCTGCCTACTTCCTGGTACGCCTGTTTGGTCACTCTCAGCGTACAGCGCTCACCATTGCTACCAGCCTGGCGCAGATTGGTGAGTTTGCCTTTATCCTGGCGGGCCTCGGTATGGCGCTGAATCTTTTACCCCAAGCCGGGCAAAACCTGGTGCTGGCAGGGGCGATTCTCTCCATTATGCTCAACCCGGTACTGTTTGCTGTATTAGAGAAATATCTCGCCAAAACCGAAACGCTGGAAGAGCAGACGCTGGAAGAGGCTATCGAAGAAGAGAAGCAGATCCCGGTTGATATTTGTAATCATGCACTGCTGGTCGGTTTTGGTCGTGTCGGCAGCCTGTTAGGTGAAAAGCTGATGGCGGCGGGTATCCCGCTGGTCGTTATTGAAACATCGCGCACCCGCGTGGATGAACTGCGTGAACGTGGGATCCGCGCAGTACTCGGTAACGCGGCTAACGAAGAAATTATGAATCTGGCGCATCTGGATTGCGCACGCTGGCTGCTGCTGACCATTCCAAATGGTTACGAAGCGGGTGAGATTGTCGCGTGTGCACGTCAGAAGTGCCCGTCGATTGAGATTATCGCCCGCGCGCATTATGACGATGAAGTGGAATATATCACCGAGCGTGGGGCTAATCAGGTCGTCATGGGCGAGCGTGAAATCGCCCGCACTATGCTGGAACTGATTGAAACACCGCCTGCCGGTGACGTTGCTACGGCCAGTTAATGTTACGTGCCGGATGGCGCTTACGCTTATCCGGCCTACGTATTCCCACACTGGTGTAAGCCCGATAAGCGCAGCGCTATCGGGCAAGAACTCAGCGATCCCAGTACGACTCTTCGAGACTGTCTTCACGCTCCGGCAACCCCCGCGTCAGACGCGGTGAATGCTGGTTCAGCACCTGATAACTCACGCGATTAGCATATTTACACACCTGGGCTAAAGATGAATAAGTCAGCCAGGTATATTTGTGTTTGCTGGAGTTAGGTACATTGCCGCGGTGATAGCTGTTCGCGGTAATATCATGCAGCAATGCAGCCAATGCACCGTCGCCAGCACCGTTGGTGTTCATGATTTTTTCAGGCCCGCCCATATATGGTGCGATATGTGAATACACACGCAGCGGATTCGTACAATCTTTATGGCGCATTGCGCGGCTAAATTCGTACTGGTTGAATTCAGCAATAGCGCCTGGCAGCAGCGGATGCTGAGTTTTGCGTTTCGCCTCTTCTTCAGTAAAGCCGGCCATATACAGTCCCACCGGACCGGCAGTACACAAGACTAAATCTACCCAATCCAGTGCCTTATCTGACGCCAGCAGCGGATCGTTTTCACCGGTCAGCGCTTCAGCTTCTTCTTCGTTCATCGCCAGAATAGAGACATTCTCTTTCAGAAATTCCTGCCACCACTGTGGGTTATCCGCAATAACGAATTTGGTCCCCAATGTCAGTACCACCGGAACGTTGTGCTTTTTGGCAAATTCAATCGCCTTCATGGTCGCTTCAGGCATCGGTTCGCCCGGCTTACAGCGCACCAGATAGGAGGTCAGCACCAGCGCGGAAGCCCCGGCAATCACCGATTCAGGGATACTCTCCGCACGCAACTGGTTCATGTGACCGGGGCTGATGGCAAATGTGCGCTCGCCGGATTCACCAATCAGTGTAAAGCAGCGGCCAATCGGGCCATCTACACCCTGCAGATAGTTCAAATCGGTGCGGCTGGAGGTGTTGCATAAATAGCGATACGCGTAGCTACCAATTTCGATATTGCTGCACATCACACCCAACAGCACCGAGCGGTCGTCTGCCAGCACGGAGTAGTTATGCATGGTGTTACCGATGGTGCCACCTGCAAACTGATGGGTGATCAGGTTTTCGCGTACCAGCTCCTGGTAGAGTGCTTCCGCAACATCATCTTCAATCACCAGAGAGTGCCCGGCGCTTAATCCATAACGTTTTACAAAATCATCATCCACTTTGGCTTCAATATCCACCAGCGTTTGGTCGATACCGACTACCCAGGCCGCGCTGGTCTCATTTTCAGGCTGAATTTGTTGCAGCAACGGATCGCGCGCGCTGACGGGGAAATAGTGTTTGGATTTACGTTTACCGGGAAATTTCATGGTCGATTATATGGGTGGTTAACTGAGCGATGCATGGTAGCACATTACCTGATATGCATGCGATGCGGCGCTAAGTTTCAATATCGGACGGCGGGATCGCAGTTTATCCGGTCTCAGTTTCTACAATAAATCATCGTCCACAAGGAGCGTTTTATGAAGCCGGATAACAAGATCCCCGTACTCGACAGAATTTCAGATGAAATGAAGGCTGTGGTGAATTTTCATCGCGACGATCTGCCGCCCTGGCCCGCTGCCGATGATATCGTGGCCCAACGAAAGTACTACATACATGAACGGCAATTCTGGAATGCTGATGCACCGCAAATGAGTACCCAAGAGTGTGCGGTTTCCACCCGCTATGGCTCTGTTAACACACGTATTTATTCACCGCAGCCTCACAGCCAGGCCACGCTCTATTATTTACACGGCGGCGGCTTTATTCTCGGTAATCTGGATACGCACGATCGCATTATGCGTCTACTGGCGCACTACACGCAGTGCACAGTCATTGGCATCGACTACTCACTGTCGCCAGAAGCGCGCTTCCCGCAGGCCATCGAAGAGATTGTCGCCGCCTGCCAATATTTCCATCACCACGCCGACGATTATTCTCTCAATGTGAAACATATTGGTTTTGCCGGCGATTCCGCAGGTGCCATGCTGGCACTCGCCAGTGCGTTGTGGTTACGTGATAAACAGATCCCCTGCGGTAAGGTCATTGGCGTACTGTTGTGGTACGGGCTTTACGGTCTGCAGGATTCGCTTAGCCGCCGACTGATGGGCGGAGCGTGGGATGGTTTAGAACGTGAGGATCTGCAGATGTACGAAAATGCCTATCTGCGTAGCGTCGACGATCGTGAGTCGCCGTATTATTGCCTGTTTAATAACGATCTTACGCACGACGTGCCGCCCTGCTTTATCGCCAGCGCCGAGTTCGATCCGTTGATTGATGACAGCCGGTTACTTTTCCAGACGCTGCATGCGCATCAGCAGACCTGTCAGTATCAAATGTACCCCGGCATGTTGCACGCCTTCCTGCATTATTCGCGGATGATGAAAACCGCCGATAAGGCTCTGCAGGATGGCGCGCGTTTCTTTAAGCAACAGCTTTAGCGGTAGGCTTCAGTCAGTTTTACCATCATTTCAATATGCTCCGGCGCGGCATTCAGCGCCGGAATATACTCATATTTCTTACCGCCAGCCTCGAGGAAAATCTCCCGGTTTTGCACCGCAATCTCTTCCAGTGTTTCGAGGCAATCTGCCGCAAAGCCTGGACACATCACCTGGATATGTCCGGTCCCTTTCTCCGCCAGCATTTTTAACGTTTCGTCAGTATATGGCGTCAACCAAGGCTCACGGCCAAAGCGTGACTGAAAGGTCATCATCACTTTTTCCGGGGCCAGGCCAAGCGCAGAGACCAGTTCACGAGTGGTATCACGGCAGCGCTGCGGGTAATCGTCGCCTTCATCGGCGTAGCGCTGCGGAATGCCGTGGTAGGAGAGCAGCAGTAAATCGGGTTCACCGTGCTGTGCAAACGAATCGCGGGCACTTTTAGCCAGCGCATCAATATAGCTGTTGTCGTCCGCGTAATCACGGATAAAGGAAACCCCAGGAATACCGCGCTTACGCGCCAGGATGCGCGCGAGTTCATCCCACACCGCCGCCACCGTCGAACAGGAGTATTGCGGGTACAGCGTTAACACCACAATGTGGTCAACGCCGCTTGCCATCAATTCATCAACCGCACTTTCCAGCGAAGGTGAACCGTAACTCATTCCCAGTGCGACGGGCGTATCGGGTAAACGCTCCGCCAGTGCCTGCTGCTGTGCACGACTGTAAACCATCAGTGGAGAACCCTCCTCCATCCAGATTGACTGGTACAGCTTTGCCACACGCGGCGCACGCAGCGGCAGGATCACACCACGCAGCAACGGCCACCACAGTAGACGGGACGTATCAACTACGCGGGTATCGCTTAAAAACTGGCGCAGGTAACGTTTAACAGCTTCAGGGGTTGGGGCATCGGGAGTGCCGAGATTAGCCAGCAGGATACCGGTTTTCGTCTGACGCATTACCGCCTCTTATCGATTCAAATTGTTGATAATTGTAGCGGAAAAGCGGAGAAGAAGAACTAATTGCTGTGAGAGGTAAGACGAGAATTTGCCGGATGGCGGTGTATACACCGCCATCCGGCATTAAGCGCGAAAAAATTAACCGAGGATTTTTTCCAGCGCTGCGCGAACGTCAGCCACGGCCTGAGTGCCGTCAACTTTCGCGTATTTGGTGTTACCCGCCTGCGCTTCTTTAGAATAGTAGCCGATCAGCGGAGCAGTCATCTGATGGTATTCCACCAGACGCTTACGTACGGTCTCTTCCTGATCGTCTTTACGGGTGGTCAGCTCTTCGCCGGTCACGTCGTCTTTACCTTCAACCTTAGGCGGATTGAATTTGATGTGGTAAACGCGGCCAGAAGCAGCGTGTACGCGACGACCAACGATACGATCAACGATCAGCTCATCCGGAACGTCAAACTCCAGAACGTAGTCCACGTTGATGCCCGCTTCTTTCATGGCATCAGCCTGCGGGATAGTACGCGGGAAGCCGTCCAGCAGGAAACCATTACGGCAGTCTTCCTGAGCAATACGCTCTTTTACCAGCGCGATCACCAGCTCATCAGTCACCAGCTTGCCGGCGTCCATGATGTCTTTCGCTTGTTTGCCCAGCTCGGAGCCAGATTTCACGGCGGCACGCAGCATATCACCGGTGGAGATTTGCGGAATACCATATTTCTCCATGATGAACTGAGCCTGAGTTCCTTTACCCGCGCCCGGAGCGCCAAGCAGAATGATACGCATTACGAAAATCCCCTTAAAGGTTGTCGATATTTTTTAAAAAGCGCTAAACGATACCACCATCACGCAATTGGCTCAAGAAAGACGCCTGACGCTGAAACGGTTAACGGCGGGAAAATTGAAAATAAGAAGAGAAAATGCCGGATAGCGGTGTAAACACCTTATCCGGCCTACGGTATACGAGATTTTGTAGGCCGGATAAGCGTTAACGCCATCCGGCATCACGTAACGCAACCGCTATCAGGATACCAGCAACTGGTTCATTCGACGGATGAACTGGTTAGGGTCTTCCAGCGTACCGCGCTCAGCAAACAACGCCTGATCCAGCAGCAATTCGACCCACTCTTTAAACTGCGCTTCGTCCTGAGTATCCGCCGTGCGTTTTACCAACACGTGGTCTGGGTTCAGTTCAAAGATATATTTCACTTCCGGCACAGCCTGGCCCGCAGCGGCAAACAGCTTCGCCATCTGGGTACTCATTTCGTCTGCGTCAGTGGTGACAATCGCTGGCGTATCGGTTAGACGGTGCGTCAGACGCACTTCTTTCACACGGTCGCCCAGCAGGGTTTTCACGCGTTCAACAAACGGCGTCAGCGCTTTTTCCGCTTCTTTTGCCGATTCATCAACTTCGTCTGCCAGCTTGTCGATAGACTCGTCAGCTTTAGCGACAGACTGGAACGCCTTACCGTCGAATTCAGTCAGGTAGTTCATCATCCACTCATCGATGCGGTCAGAAAGCAGCAGGACTTCGATACCTTTCTTACGCAGCAATTCGAGGTGCGGGCTGCTCTTCGCCGCCGCATAGCTGTCTGCAGTAATGTAGTAGATCTTCTCCTGCCCTTCTTTCATCCGTGAGACATAGTCTTCCAGCGACACGGTCTGTGCGGAAGAATCTGTGTGCGTAGACGCGAAGCGCATCAGCTTAGCGATGGTTTCCTGGTTAGCGTGATCTTCCGCCGGCCCTTCTTTCAGTACCAGGCCAAACTGTTTCCAGAAGGTCTGGTATTTTTCAGCGTCATCTTTTGCCAGTTTTTCCAGCATCTGCAATACACGTTTGGTCAGTGCGCTACGCAGATTACGGGTGACGGTGCTGTCCTGCAGGATCTCACGAGACACGTTCAGCGGCAGATCGTTGGAATCTATCAGACCGCGCACAAAGCGCAGATAGTTCGGCATGAACTGCTCAGCGTCATCCATGATGAATACACGTTGAACGTACAGTTTCAGACCATGCTTGTGATCGCGGTTCCACATATCCCACGGGGCCTGTGACGGAATGTACAGCAGGCTGGTGTATTCCTGCTTACCTTCCACACGGTTGTGGCTCCAGGTCAGCGGATCGGTGAAGTCATGCGCGATATGCTTGTAGAATTCGTTGTATTCGTCGTCTTTGATTTCTGACTTGTTACGCGTCCACAGCGCCTGTGCCTTGTTGATTTTCTCCCAGGAAACAACGGTTTCACCGTCTTTTTCTTCCTGTTTTTCAATCTCTACCGGCAGCGCGATATGATCGGAATATTTGCTGATGATGGAACGCACGCGCCAGTCATCCAGGAACTCGTCTTCCCCTTCACGCAGGTGCAGAGTGATTTCGGTACCGCGGTCTTCTTTGGTAATGTCGGCAACGGTGTATTCACCTTCGCCCGCAGATTCCCAGAACACACCGTTTTCAGGCTTATCACCCGCAGCACGGGTACGCACAGTGACTTTATCCGCCACAATAAACGCGGAATAGAAGCCTACCCCGAACTGGCCGATCAACTGGCTGTCTTTTGCCTGATCGGAGCCCATGGATTCGAGGAAAGATTTGGTACCGGATTTCGCAATGGTCCCCAGATGATCGATAACGTCATCACGGTTCATCCCCACGCCGTTATCCGCAATAGTCAACGTACGCTTATCTTTATCGAAGGAAACACGCACACGCAGCTCACCATCACCTTCATACAGGTCCGGATTAGACAGGGCGCGGAAACGCAGCTTGTCTGCCGCATCCGAGGCGTTAGAGATAAGCTCACGCAGGAAGATTTCTTTATTGGAATACAGAGAATGGATCATCAGGTGCAGAAGCTGTTTTACTTCTGACTGAAAACCACGAGTTTCTTGTCCTTTCATGTAGATCTACCTCAACAATGCCATTTTTAATGGTAAAAACACGTTGAGGGTGAAATGGGGACAAGCGGGAAGGATTTCAAGCGGAAGCCGCCGTCGCGGCCTCCGTTTGTTCAGAATTTAATCTTGTGTCGTCCTGCCAGAGAGTGCGACAGTGTCGTACCGTCGACCATTTCCAGCTCGCCGCCTACCGGTACGCCATGAGCGATACGGCTGGCTTCAACGCCATATTGCATACAAAGCTCAGCAATATAGTTGGCGGTTGCCTCTCCTTCGACCGTGGGATTGGTCGCCAGGATCAGTTCGTTGATGTGTTCAGACGCCAGTCGCTGCTCCAGACGATCGAGCCCGATATCATCAGGCCCGATACCATCCAGCGGCGACAGGTGTCCCATCAGCACAAAGTAACGTCCGGAAAACTGCCCGGTTTGCTCAATGGCGTAGATGTCCGCCGGACTCTCCACCACACAAATCTGACCATTTTCCTGGCGACGCGGGTTTGAACAGATGTTGCAGACGTCTTGCTCCGTGAAGGTGCGGCAATCGGCACAGTGGCCGATTTCCGACATCGCTTTCGTTAACGCCTGCGCCAGACGCATCCCGCCGCTGCGATCGCGCTGCAGGAGCGTGAACGCCATGCGCTGCGCCGACTTCGGGCCAACACCCGGCAGACAGCGCAATGCTTCCATCAGCTGAGTTAACAGCGGGCTGGTTTGCATCAGAACGGCATCTTAAAGCCAGGTGGCAACTGCATACCGGAGGAAACGGAGGCCATTTTCTCTTTCTGCGTTTCTTCAATGCGACGTGCCGCATCGTTGAATGCTGCAGCAACCAGATCTTCCAGCATCTCTTTGTCGTCTTCCAGCAGGCTTGGATCGATTTCCACGCGACGGCAGTTATGCGCACCGTTGATGGTCACTTTTACCAGACCTGCGCCAGATTCTCCGGTGACTTCCAGCTTGGCGACTTCTTCTTGCATCTGCTGCATTTTTTCTTGCATCTGCTGGGCCTGTTTCATCAGGTTACCCAGACCGCCTTTACCAAACATAGGCTTCTCTCTCAATCACGTTAAGGGATGACGACCGTCAAACCATTAGGCTCACGATCAAATGGGGCGAATACTCTCTTCGTCCAGGTCCGCGTCGAAAAAACGGCGCAGCGTCTGAATGTTATTATCCGCAATAATCGACTCACGCGCCTGCGCGAGTTTCTCTTCGTAAATGGCCTGACGCCATTCCAGCGGCGTACGCACCGCAGGATTATCATCTTCAACGATGGTCAATTCAACTGTTGACCCCGTTAAGGTACTCAATGCTTCAGCCAGTTTTTGCTGCGCGCCGCTGGAATTAAGATGGCGCTGCGTAGAACGCAGATGCAGGCAAACCACATTGCCATTTTCTTCTTTCCAGGCATTCAGCGCTACCTGCTCCACCAGTTTGGGCAACGAAAGCTGGCTCACCTGCGCAGCCCAGGGATCGCGCTCAATGGCTTCAGCCGCAAGCTTTGCGGCCAGCTCTGGCGTTTTTTCGTGTTCCAGCGCTTTTTTCAGCGCTTTCGGCGTGGCGACGACTTCTTTGACTTCTGCAACTGGATTGGTCGCTTTCCAGCGATAGGCTTCTTTTTTCGCCGGCGCGTTTTCCAGCGCAGAGACAGCAGGGCGAGCCTGAACACGTTCAGACACCGAAGCCAGTCTTTCCAGCGCAGCATTATTCACCGGCCGCGCGCGGGAAGCGGCTGCCGGTTCACTCTTTTTTGGTTTGGTCGCTCCCTGAGCGCGCTGCAGCTGACTACGTGCCGCCAGTACCTGGCTGGTGGCGTCAGATAACGGCACATCATGATGCACCGGTGCAGACTGTTGCGGTGGGACCTGGGTCGGGGTCAGCACCGCGGTGGGGGCGGCCGGAGCAAACGACTGTCGCGGTACTTCAGGCTCCGGAAGCGGCTGGCGCGGATGAAAAGCCAGTGCACGCAGCAGCGTCATTTCTACCCCCATACGTCGGTCTGGCGCATACGGTAATTCTTTGCGCCCAATTAACAACGTCTGGTAGTAAAGCTGCACATCGGTCGGTGGTACAGTCCGCGCCAGTTCGCGTAAACGCTGCTCAATTGCGGCCATATCACTGCCAAGCGCGGCGGGTGAAAGCTGTACCATCGCAATACGATGCAGCAAGGCCGACATCTCAACCAACAACGCTTCCCATTCAATGCCGCGCGCGGCGGCATCATGCAGCAGCGTCATGACGCGCTCACCATCCGCAGCAACAACCGCCTCAACGAGCGACAGCGCTTGATCGTCATCCAGCGTACCGAGCATAGTGCTCACCGCCTGGGTAGAGACCTGTCCATCGCCGCTGGCAATCGCCTGATCGGTCAGACTCAGCGCATCACGCAGGCTGCCATCCGCTGCACGGGCCAGCAACTGCAGCGCACGAGGCTCATGAACGATATGCTCTTCATTGAGGATATGTTCAAGCTGATGACGAATCTGCTCAACATCCAACGCCTTAAGGTGGAATTGCAAACAACGTGACAGGATAGTCACAGGCAGTTTTTGCGGATCGGTGGTCGCCAGCAGGAATTTGACGTGCGCAGGCGGCTCTTCGAGCGTTTTCAGTAAAGCGTTAAAACTGTGGCGCGACAGCATGTGCACTTCGTCGATCAGATAGACCTTAAAGCGACCACGCGCTGGCGCATACTGGACGTTATCCAGCAGATCGCGGGTGTCTTCAACTTTGGTTCGCGACGCAGCATCGATCTCAATCAGATCGACAAAACGCCCCTGCTCGATTTCGCGGCAGTTATCACATACACCACAAGGCGTAGCCGTGATGCCGGTTTCACAGTTCAGTCCCTTCGCCAACAAACGGGCGATAGAGGTTTTTCCGACGCCACGAGTGCCGGAAAAAAGATATGCATGATGAATACGCCCTAACGACAAGCCGTTCGCCAGTGCCGTCAGCACATGTTCCTGGCCGACTACGTCAGCAAAGGTTTGTGGGCGCCATTTTCGGGCTAAGACCTGATAACTCATTGGCAGGCTCTGAAAGGCTGGAGGGTGGATTCACAAGGGGGTAATGCTAACACAACCTCGCACCGACGGCGAGGTTGACACGTTATATTCGGGCGCTATCGTTACAGCCAGTTTGGTTTCGGGCAGCGCGCAGAAACCGGAACGTACACGCAGTACGTGAGGATGTTGAGCACTGACCGGAGCCAAAATGGCAAAAAAGAGAGTCCGAACTTAGTGGCCCGGGAATGGGACCAGGCTGTAACAAGTCAGCCCCTGTTTTTCCAGGCGTTGTTCGCCGCCCAGATCGAACAGATTAATGATAAAAGCAGCATCGGTCACTTCGCCGCCCAGACGACGGATCAGCTTCACGGTCGCTTCAATCGTGCCACCGGTTGCCAGCAGGTCGTCAACGACCAGAACTTTATCGCCTGGTTTGATGGCATCAACATGGATTTCCAGCTGATCGGTGCCGTATTCCAGCTCGTAGCTCTCAGCAATGACTTCACGCGGAAGCTTACGCGGTTTACGCACGGGAACAAACCCGACGCCCAGGCCCAACGCGACCGGTGCGCCAAACAGGAAGCCACGCGCTTCAGTACCGACCACTTTGGTAATACCGGCATTTTTGTAACGTTCAACCAGCAATTCGATGCTGAGCGCGTACGCTTTCGGGTCTTCCAGCAAACTGGTGACATCACGGAAAAGAATGCCCGGCTTCGGGTAGTCGTGGATGCTTTTGATGCTATTTTTGAGAAACTCAAGCTGCTGTGCAGTCGCGGTCATAAGTTTGTGCCTGATTAATACAGTATTACTTCACGGCGCACTATACACTTCATCCTTCAAGCTACCTCTTTGTTGGCTGCCTTCATTCATCCCAGTCACTTACTGATGTAAGCTCCGGGGATTCATTCAGTTGCCGCCTCGACGTATCTTGAATGATTTTGTGTCTATATTAAGGGCCAGGGTTACATTTGCTTAACCTTTGACCACCTGCGCCTGTGCTCGAAAACGGTTGAATTTACTGGCTGTGAGAGACAATTGCAACAGCGATTATTGTGCTTCAGTGCTTTTGTTGCTTTTCATCAACCACCGGGATTCGCCACATAAAAATCAGCAAACAGGTGAGAATCACCAGCAGCAGCACGCGAACCCACAACATATTAACGAACCACAACGAAACGCTAAAGGTCAGCACGATCAACAAAATAGCGCGAGGTTTGGCTCCCGGCGGCATCGCGCGGTGTTTTTGCCAGTGGCGCAAATAACCGCCAAACCACGAACGATAAAGCAGCCAGGCGTGAAAGCGAGGCGATGAACGCGCAAAACACCAGGCGGCCAGCAGGATAAATGGCGTGGTAGGCAACAGTGGCAATACAATGCCCAGCGTGCCTAACACTACCGCTACCCAGCCAATGATGATTAGAATAATGCGTTGCATAATATGAGTACTTAACACAGAGAATCGCTACTTTAGCATAACAGTTCTCATTTTCATCGGAGTGTTGTCGTGAAAACCGTCATGCTACTACAGAAGCTCGAAAGTCAACTCAATAGCCTGCGCCAGCAATGTGCCCCCCTGGCGCATCACGCAACGCTCAGCGCCCGTTTCGATCGTCATCTTTTTCGTACTCGCAGCACGCTGTTGCAGGCTTGTCTGGATGAAGCTGGCGATAATCTTGCCGCCCTGCGTCGTGCCGTTGAGCAGCAACAATTGCCGCAAATTGCCTGGCTTGCGGAACATCTCGCCTCACAGTTAGAAGCGATTTCACGCGAATCCGCCACCTGGTCACTGAGGGAGTGGGACAGCGCCTCACCGGGTCTTGCCCGCTGGCAACGTAAACGCGTTCAGCATCAGGAATTTGAACGGCGTCTGGTTGAGATGACACGTAAACGTAAAGAGCAATTGGCTCTGGCCTCGGGGTTTGAGGAGCAGCAAAAGCTGCACCGAGAAGTCGAGGCGTTCGAAGCACGACTGGCACGCTGCCGTCATGCGCTGGCAAGGATTGAAAACGTGCTGGCGCGTTTAACCCGCTAATCACCGGAGAATGTATGTCCCTTGAAAACGCCCCGGACGAGGTCAAATTGGCCGTCGATTTGATTGTTTTGCTTGAGGAGAATCAGCTACCAGCGCGCACGGTGCTACGCGCGCTGGAGATCGTTATGCGTGATTATGAAAACAAACTTAAAACGGCGGAAGACGCTTCGCAAACCGATTAATTGCTCTCTGGTCTGCCATTGGCTTCGGTGTCAGAGTCGTCGCAACATCACGACAATAACGGACCGATCATGGAACGACTCCCCATGACACCGCACGATGCGGTCGGCCGGCAGGTAGCACGTAATATCGCACAAAAAATGCTCACCCGCGGTCTGGAACTGGATTTGATTACGCACCTTACAGGCCTGACGCAGGAAGAACTGGTCGCGCTGTCGCACTAAATGCAATCAGGGCGGCTATTTGCCGCCCTGATTGCAACTTAACCTACAGAAGGCGTCGGATCGTCGCCTTTGATGATGTCACGCTTAACCTCTGTCACTGTGTCACCTTTGGCATTATGCAGGTGCACTTCGAGTTGGTTAAAGGCGATATCAATATTGTTTTCACGACATAAACGATCAACCGCGCGGTTCAGTTCATCGACCGTGTGGCTGCGATCCCGCAGTTCGCGAACGTATAAACGCAGTTCATGATCCAGCGTGCTGGCACCGAAAGCAGTAAAGAACACTGCCGGCTCCGGATCGTGCATCACTTTCGGATGTTCTGTTGCCGCCTGTAGCAGCACTTTCTTCACTTTATCCAGATCTGAACCATAAGCCACACCAATACGAATAACCAAACGTGTGGTGGTATCAGACAGTGACCAGTTGATCAGACGTTCCGTCACAAACGCCTTATTCGGGATAATGACCTCTTTGCGATCGAAGTCGGTAATCGTTGTTGCACGAATACGGATCTTGCTGACCGTACCGGAGAACGTACCAATGGTAACCGTATCGCCAATACGTACCGGACGTTCAAACAGAATAATCAGGCCCGAGACGAAGTTACCGAAGATTTCCTGTAAGCCAAAACCCAGACCAACCGACAAGGCCGCTGCCAGCCACTGGAGTTTGTCCCACGATACGCCGAGCGATCCGAAGACGGTCATTGCGCCGATAGCGATAATCGCGTAATTGAGGATCGTGGTGATGGCATACGATGCGCCCTGGCGCATTTTGAGTCGCGACAGCACCAGCACTTCGAGCAGACCCGGTAAGTTGCGGATCAGTGCCCACGCCACCATCGAGGCAATAATGGCAAACAACAAACTGCCCATGGTGACATCTTTCACCACTGCAGCTCCCGCTTCAGTACCGTTGTAATGCCAAAGCGTAATGCTGTCGAGATAACTAAACACAGTGATCAGATCGGACCAAATTGCCCAGAACAGAACACCAAACAGAGCCACCATCAACAGCATCGTAATACGCAGCGTTTGCTGGTTTACCTGTTCCAGCGCTATGGTCGGTTCTTCCTGCGGCTCTGCGCCTTCGGCCCCTTCTTTCACCAGATTCTGGCGACGCGCTAACGCGCGACGCCAGGCGATGCGGCGTGCCGCCACGCTCAACCCACGCAGCACCGTCTGGTATAGCAGGTTCCAGACAATAACCAGATAAACCGTTTCAATCCAACGACCGGCCAGGCGCAGCGTGGTGTAGAAATAACCGGTCGCCGTCAGCACCATTAATGCAATCGGGATAATAGACAGTACGGTGATAGTGACCAGACGCAGACCGTGCGACTCTTTGTCACGCCAGCTTTCACGGCACATTGGCCACACCAGGAAGGCGATCAGCAGCAGGTTAAGGAAAATAACGACTTGCCCTAACACATCATCCATCAGATTCAGCGGCGACAGTTCAGCAATAACCGACCAGAAGTTAAGCGGCAACAGCGCAAGGCTAATACGCACAATCTGGCGACGCCAGTGGCTGGTCTGTTTCGCTGGCATGCCAAAATGACGTATCGCCACGCCATCTTTTTCCAGTACCTTCCAGCACAGACCGAACACCAGCCAGAAAACGGTCATCTTCTTACTGAATGCCCACAGCAGATCGCTGACGTTTAATTGCATCGTCAGCAGAATCAAGCCTACAGCGAGAATAATCAGACATGCGGGTAAGGCTCTGATCAAATCAATCAGTATCGCTTTTGGCGTATTGAGCTGGCTGTCATTACGCAAGTTCCCCACCGCCGCGGCGAGTTTTGCCTGATACTCTTTCAGCCATTTCAGACGCCAGCGGATGAGTCCGGCAATAAGCAGCAACGGCAGACCGGCCAGGAACGCAATGAATACCGCCGGCCAGGCTTTTTCCCAGTTCACGGTAATTTTCATCGACTTAAACTGGTCTTTAAGCGTTTGTGGGAACGCCTTGATCCAGTCCCAGTCCATCGGGCGGTTACTGTTTACCCAGAAGATTTGCTGCGTGAGGATCCCTTTCAGGTTTTTCGATACGCTCATTAACTGCTGTTGATTAATTTGCAGGTTAATGGCCATCATCAATTGGTTACCCAACTGCTTATTCAGCTGGTCCAACAGTTCACGACGCATATCCACAACCTGCAGCAGGGCATCATGGACTTCGCCATTCACTTCATTGCTGTGCCCTTCTTCTAGCCTGGCGACAAACGCATCATTCTGGAATAGCGCATCACGCTGCTGGTTGACCTCGAATTGTTCCAGACGTAAGTCGGCAATACGGTTGGTCATGTCGGCAAGTTCATCTGCCGACGGCAGCGTTTGCTGTTGCTGGTACAGAATGCGTGACAACAGCAGGCTGCCTTTCAGCACGGCGATTTGTTCTTTAATATTGCGCTCAGATTGCAGCGCACGATCAAGCCAGTTTTTGACTTTAATATTTTGCTGCATCAGCGTGTTGCCGTTTTCGGTGGCAGATATCAGACGCTGACTGAGCTGATGGTTAATATCAAGTTCTTGTTTAACTAGCGGGTTGGTCTGGATACGCGCCGCTTCGTCTGGTGTTACCGCTTCCTGCGCCGTCTTTTCGGTTAGCGTCAGACGTTTGCTGTTCACCGCTTCTTGCAGCAACTGAAGCTGATGTTCGAGACGATTCGTATTCGCCGTTACATAATCACGTTGTTTCTGCAAGGTATCCTGCAAAACCGTGTTGCCTTCCAGACTCTTACGCTGTTGATCGATCTGCGCGCTCAGCAACGCTTGCTGCGCCTGCAGCAACACCTGTTGGCTGGGGCGTAATGCCGCCTCACCCACATTAGTCCCATCCAGGCGATTGCGGATTTGCTGCATTTGCTGTGATGCGGTGTACATCGCATTTTGCACACGCTCTGGCTGCGTTTGCAGCGAAACCAACTGACTGTTGTATGCTGCAAGGTCGTTTTGCGCGCTTTGCAGATCGTCCAGCACCTGGGCGACACGAGATTCAAGCTGGCGCAGAGAGAGCGTACTTAGCGTTTTCCGCGTTTCATCGTCATTATCGACATCGCTGAGTGAATTCAACGCATCCGTTGCCTGGCGCATTTTCTCCGGCGCCTGAGCCACTTTCTGACGAAGCTGTACGGTCTCATCTTTTACGCGATCTATTTTATCCAGCGTGGCGATAGTATCGATAAGATCCTGCTGAACCAGTTTGTCCTGCGCGGAAAGATCTTTTTGTTTATTCAGCGCATCCAACTGGCTCTGAATATCCACTTTTGTCGGCAGTTCACCATTCTGTTGCGCTCGCGCAAATGCTGATGACTGGCTGGACAGCAATAGAATGAAGAAAAGAATGCTTATAGCAATAAGATGCTGTGAACGTTTATAGAGCTGCAACATAGTCATGAGAATGAACGTTTCTGAACCGGGAAAGTGACCGAAAATAGTCAAGCGGCAAGAATATCACGGCTGTGGCGGACAGAATAGCAGGAGGGAAACCCTCCAGGAGAATTCCTGGTATTGGGCCTGACCGTTAGCTCGTCTCTGCGACCTTCACACGCAGTGTCGGACAAAGCAGACACATCTCCAGTAGCACTGCAACGTAGTCGCGCGCCTCTTTTCGCAAATCAAACGATTCGGGCGCGAATAACCAGTTCTCAATGATCCCGGAGATATAACTACGCAGTAGTACTGCCACACGGCGCGTATTCAGATTCTCCGGCAACATGTTTGCAGCCATACAGTGTCGCAGCGTTTGTTCGATCCGGTCGTAGTTTTCAAGACACAGGCTGCGTTGAACCAGTTGAACTGTTGCTATTTCCCCGACAAATTCGCATTTGTGGAATATAATCTCCATCAATAAACGTCGGCGTTCTTCAGTCACGGTCGCTTCAAGAACGTAAACTAATATTTCTCTTAATACTGATAGTGGATCGTCGGGGAATTTTGCCTGATACTCAGTTTCTAACTCATCAATGTTAGGTTTTGCTAGCTCCCAGATTTCACTGAATAAATCCGACTTGTTTTTGAAATGCCAATAGATAGCACCGCGAGTTACACCAGCGGCTTTTGCGATCTCCGCAAGCGAGGTGGATGATACCCCTTGCTGCGAAAACAAACGCAGAGCAACATCCAGAATGTGCTGCCGTGTTTCCTGTGCTTGTTGTTTGGTTTTTCGTGCCATATGTCAGTGAATTTACAGGCGTTAGATTTACATACATTTGTGAATGTATGTACCATAGCACGACGATAATATAAACGCAGCAATGGGTTTATGGGCTTTAAGCCATTGATCAATTTGAAATCGGACACTCGAGGTTTACATATGAACAAAAACAGAGGGTTAACGCCTCTGGCAGTCGTTCTGATGCTCTCAGGCAGCTTAGCGCTAACAGGATGTGACGACAAACAGGCCCAACAAGGGGGCCAGCAGATGCCAGAAGTTGGAGTTGTGACGCTCAAAACTGAACCTCTACAGATCACAACTGAACTCCCAGGTCGCACCAGTGCTTTTCGCATTGCGGAAGTTCGCCCTCAGGTCAGCGGTATTATCCTGAAGCGTAACTTTACCGAAGGCGGCGACATTGAAGCGGGTGTGTCTCTCTATCAGATTGATCCTGCTACTTACCAGGCCGCGTACGAAAGTGCGAAAGGCGATCTGGCCAAAGCACAAGCAGCGGCAAATATCGCTCAGCTGACGGTTAAACGTTATCAGAAACTGTTGGGTACGAAGTACATCAGTCAACAGGACTACGATAGCGCGCAGGCAGATGCACAACAGGCGAACGCTGCTGTTGTCGCTGCGAAAGCCGCGGTAGAAACCGCACGTATCAATCTGGCCTATACCAAAGTCACGTCGCCAATCAGCGGCCGCATTGGTAAGTCATCCGTTACTGAAGGCGCGCTGGTGCAAAACGGTCAGGCGACCGCACTGGCGACCGTTCAGCAGCTGGATCCCATCTATGTCGATGTGACGCAGTCAAGTAACGATTTCCTGCGCCTGAAACAAGAGCTGGCCAATGGCACGCTGAAGCAAGAGAACGGTAAAGCGAAAGTTGAACTGGTCACCAGCGACGGTATTAAATTCCCGCAGTCCGGTACGCTGGAGTTTTCGGATGTGACGGTTGATCAAACCACTGGATCAATTACGTTACGCGCAATCTTCCCGAACCCGGATCACACCTTACTGCCGGGTATGTTCGTCCGTGCGCGTCTGGAAGAAGGGACAAACCCAACGGCGTTACTGGTTCCACAGCAAGGCGTTACTCGCACACCGCGTGGTGATGCCAGTGCATTGGTTATCGGTGCTGATGACAAAGTTGAAACGCGTCAAATTGTGGCAGCACAAGCAATTGGCGACAAATGGTTAGTCACTGAAGGACTTAAGCCGGGCGACCGTGTGATTGTAAGTGGGCTGCAGAAAGTTCGTCCTGGCGCTCAGGTAAAAGCGCAGGAAGTCACCGCGGATAATAACCAGCCAGCCGCAAGCGGTAGCCAGCCTGAACAGTCCAAGTCTTAACTTAAACAGGAGCCGTTAAGACATGCCTAATTTCTTTATCGATCGCCCCATATTTGCGTGGGTGATCGCCATTATCATCATGTTGGCAGGGGGGCTCGCGATCCTCAAATTGCCGGTAGCGCAATATCCTACTATTGCACCTCCGGCAGTGACGATCTCCGCGACCTACCCTGGCGCTGATGCCAAAACAGTACAGGATACTGTTACGCAGGTTATCGAACAGAATATGAACGGTATCGATAACCTGATGTACATGTCCTCAAACAGTGACTCCACGGGTACCGTGCAGATCACCTTAACCTTCCAGTCCGGTACTGATGCGGATATCGCGCAGGTACAGGTGCAGAACAAACTGCAGCTGGCCATGCCGTTACTGCCTCAGGAAGTACAGCAGCAAGGGGTTAGCGTTGAGAAATCATCCAGTAGCTTCCTGATGGTTGTTGGTGTTATCAACACCGATGGCACAATGACGCAGGAAGATATCTCGGATTACGTCGCCGCTAACATGAAAGACACCATCAGCCGTACTTCAGGCGTCGGTGACGTGCAGCTATTCGGTTCACAGTACGCGATGCGTATCTGGATGGACCCAACCGAACTGAACAAATACCAGCTTACGCCGGTTGATGTAATTTCCGCGATTAAAGCGCAGAACGCCCAGGTTGCAGCCGGTCAGCTTGGTGGTACGCCACCCGTGAAAGGCCAGCAACTGAACGCCTCTATCATTGCTCAGACGCGTCTGACCTCCACCGACGAATTCGGCAAAATTCTGCTGAAAGTGAACCAGGATGGCTCCCAGGTTCGTCTGCGCGATGTAGCGAAGATTGAGCTGGGTGGTGAAAACTACGACATCATTGCGAAGTTCAACGGCAAGCCTGCGTCTGGTCTGGGTATCAAACTGGCTACCGGTGCGAACGCCCTGGATACCGCAGCGGCTATCCGCGCTGAACTGGTGAAGATGGAACCGTTCTTCCCATCAGGCCTGAAAATTGTTTATCCGTATGACACAACACCGTTCGTGAAAATCTCTATTCACGAAGTCGTGAAGACGCTGGCGGAAGCAATCATCCTCGTGTTCCTGGTTATGTATCTGTTCCTGCAGAACTTCCGCGCGACGCTGATTCCGACCATCGCCGTCCCGGTCGTGTTGTTGGGTACTTTTGCTGTGCTGGCGATTTTCGGCTTCTCGATAAACACGCTAACGATGTTCGGGATGGTGCTCGCCATCGGCCTGTTGGTGGATGACGCCATCGTGGTGGTCGAGAACGTTGAACGTGTCATGGCTGAAGAAGGGCTACCACCGAAAGAAGCAACGCGTAAATCAATGGGCCAGATTCAGGGCGCATTGGTGGGTATCGCGATGGTATTGTCAGCGGTATTTATCCCAATGGCCTTCTTCGGGGGGTCTACCGGTGCGATTTACCGTCAGTTCTCCATCACCATTGTTTCCGCAATGGCGTTGTCTGTACTGGTGGCGTTGATTCTGACCCCTGCCCTGTGTGCAACAATGCTTAAACCGATTGCTAAAGGCGATCACGGTGAAGGTAAAACGGGCTTCTTCGGTTGGTTCAACCGCATGTTCGATAAGAGCACGCACCACTACACCGATAGCGTAGGCGGTATTCTGCGCAGCACCGGTCGTTACCTGGCGCTGTATCTGATCATCGTCGTCGGCATGGCCTATCTGTTTGTTCGCTTGCCAAGCTCCTTCCTGCCAGATGAAGACCAGGGTGTATTCCTGACCATGGCTCAGCTGCCAGCAGGTGCAACGCAAGAGCGTACCCAGAAAGTGCTGGACGAAGTGACGGATTACTACCTGACCAAAGAAAAAGCGAACGTTGAATCGGTGTTTGCGGTTAACGGCTTCGGCTTTGCTGGTCGTGGTCAGAACACCGGTATCGCATTCGTCTCTCTGAAAGACTGGAGTGAACGTCCAGGTGAAGAGAACAAGGTAGAAGCGATTACTCAGCGTGCGATGGGGGCGTTCTCGCAGATTAAAGACGCCATGGTATTCGCCTTTAACCTGCCAGCAATCGTAGAACTGGGCACCGCGACGGGTTTCGACTTCCAGTTGATTGACCAGGCCGGTCTGGGCCATGAAAAATTGACTCAGGCGCGTAACCAGTTGTTTGGTGAAGTCGCGAAACATCCTGATCTGTTAGTGGGCGTACGTCCTAACGGTCTGGAAGATACTCCGCAATTCAAGATCGATATCGATCAGGAAAAAGCGCAGGCTCTGGGTGTTTCCATTAGTGACATTAATACAACGCTGGGCGCTGCATGGGGCGGAAGCTACGTGAACGACTTCATCGACCGTGGTCGTGTGAAGAAAGTTTACGTCATGTCTGAAGCCAAATACCGTATGTTGCCGGAAGATATTGGAAACTGGTATGTCCGTGGTAGCGATGGACAAATGGTGCCGTTCTCTGCGTTCTCTTCCTCGCGTTGGGAATATGGTTCACCGCGTCTGGAACGCTATAACGGTCTGCCGTCCATGGAAATCTTAGGCCAGGCCGCACCGGGTAAAAGTACCGGTGAAGCGATGGCAATGATGGAACAACTGGCCAGCAAACTGCCATCCGGTATCGGCTATGACTGGACAGGCATGTCCTACCAGGAACGACTGTCTGGTAACCAGGCACCTGCCCTGTATGCGATTTCACTGATCGTCGTCTTCCTGTGTCTGGCAGCATTGTACGAGAGCTGGTCAATTCCATTCTCCGTTATGCTGGTCGTTCCGCTGGGGGTTATCGGTGCGCTGCTGGCGGCAACGTTCCGTGGTTTGACCAACGACGTTTACTTCCAGGTGGGCCTGCTCACAACCATTGGGTTGTCGGCGAAGAACGCGATATTGATCGTCGAATTCGCCAAAGACTTGATGGATAAAGAAGGTAAAGGTCTGGTAGAGGCGACACTGGACGCGGTTCGCATGCGTTTACGTCCGATTCTGATGACATCGTTAGCCTTTATCCTCGGCGTAATGCCGTTGGTTATCAGCTCCGGTGCAGGTAGTGGCGCGCAGAACGCCGTCGGTACTGGCGTAATGGGTGGGATGGTCACTGCAACCGTATTGGCTATCTTCTTTGTTCCGGTGTTCTTTGTGGTGGTCCGCCGCCGCTTTAGCCGCAAGAACGAAGATGTTGAACATAGCCACTCAGTTGAGCATCATTGATACATTCCTAAAGATAAGGCCGCGCAAGCGGCCTTTTTTCTGGAAAAAAATCATAAAAAGCGCTTATTGCGATTTCGTTTATTTTCTCTTGTTTAAATAAGCGATATAATCCTTGTGAGCTTAAAGGCTATTCTTAAAAAACGTCACGAACCCTTATTTACTTAAATAAATATTAAGACTATTCCTAGTTTTCGTTCACGGAGTCGGTTGTCGCCTTTCGTTGCTAAACCTAAACAAGATAACTTGATGATTGGCCGAGAATAAAGAAGTTGTTCCATTTCGAATACCGGCATGTATCTGTTAAAATGTAAAAATGGGACTGCATCATAATTTTACATAATTGTAATTTTTCGTGATATGACGATGAAATCTTTTTTAGAGTAGATTATAGTTAAATCATCAGGAGTCGCGGGCAAGTTCCAGGTCGTTTGTTGTATCCATCCCGAAAGGTGTTCGGTTAGTCTAAACCACTAAGAAGGGGATGCGTTATGGATGAATACTCACCGAAAAGACATGATATCGCGCAGCTTAAATTTCTCTGCGAAACTCTGTATCATGACTGTCTTGCAAACCTTGAACAAAGCAACCATGGTTGGGTAAATGACCCTACCTCTGCAACCAGCTTGCAGCTCAATGAACTGATAGAGCATATTGCAACCTTCGCACTTAATTATAAAATTAAGTACAATGAGGACAATAAGCTGATCGCGCAGATTGATGAATACCTGGATGACACTTTTATGTTGTTCAGCAGTTATGGTATTAATACGCAGGATCTGCAGAAATGGCGGAAGTCAGGTAATCGACTATTTCGCTGTTTTGTCAATGCCACCAGGGCTAATCCTGTCAGTTTGTCTTGTTAAAAATTATTACAATCATAGGTAAGAGTTATGTCCGATAAACCATTAACTAAAACAGATTATTTGATGCGCCTACGACGCTGTCAAACAATTGACACGCTTGAACGTGTTATTGAGAAAAATAAATATGAATTGTCTGACAATGAACTGGCTGTATTTTACTCAGCCGCCGATCATCGTCTTGCTGAATTGACAATGAATAAGCTCTACGACAAGATCCCAACATCTGTTTGGAAATTTATTCGTTAATTGCTCATGAGGTTAAGTCAGGTATCGCGAAACATTTGTTTGTCTGACTGACCATTTCCCGTACCAGCAACCATTATTTAATTCAAATCACGTGATTGCGATCACGGTGGGAAAACGGGAACGTTCCCCTTCCCTGCATTGCGTTTTACTGTACTGTGACGGCCTATCAGCAAACAGGAAAGTTCGTAATGAGTGAAGATAAGCAAAAGATGATCGCCGGCGAATTGTATCGCCCGGCAGATGAAACGTTGCGCAACGATCGTCTCCGTGCACGCCAACTCATCCACCGATACAATGCCACCGCACCCGATGCGCAGAGTGAACGTCAGGCTATCTTGCGCGATCTATTGGGTCAAAGCGAAGACGCTTACATTGAGCCCTCTTTTCGTTGTGACTACGGGTATAACATTTATCTCGGCAAAGCGTTTTACGCCAACTTCGACTGCGTCATGCTTGATGTCTGCCCAATCCACATCGGTGATAACTGTATGCTGGCACCGGGAGTCCATATCTATACGGCAACCCATCCATTGGACGCTAACGAACGCAACAGCGGAGTTGAACTAGGGAAACCTGTAACCATCGGGAATAATGTCTGGATCGGGGGGCGCGCAGTGATAAATCCGGGCGTAACTCTGGGCGACAACGTGGTTGTGGCGTCAGGTGCAGTGGTGACTAAAAGCGTTCCGGCAAACACCGTCGTCGGGGGCAATCCGGCACGGATCATCAAAACACTGTGATCTGATATGTAACTGTTATGCTAAATTGTGGTTAATCTGTTACTTTTCTCAGAGGGTATCCCCTTTTAAAATAGGCTGATCCCTCCTGACTATTGCAGACTTCACGAAGGCAAGAGATGACAGAAATACAACGCCTGCTTACCGAAACCATCGACGACTTAAATATTCGCGAAAAGCGCGACAACAAACCGCGCTTTAGCATCAGCTTTATTCGTAAACATCCAGGGCTATTTATCGGCATGTATGTTGCGTTTTTTGCCACGCTGGCGGTAATGCTGCAATCAGAAACGCTGGTCGATTCGGTATGGCTGTTGGTTGTACTGTTCGTCTTACTCAACGCCTTTTTCTTTTTTGACGTTGCGCCGCGTTACCGCTTTGAAGATATTGACGTACTGGATTTCAGAGTCTGCTATAACGGTGAATGGTATAACACGCGCTTTGTGCCGCCCTCACTCATCGACACTATCCTGCACTCTCCCCAAGTCGACAGTGAGCATAAGGCCCAATTGCAAAAAATGATAACGCGGAAAGGTGAACTGTCATTTTATGATGTCTTCACATTAACCCGCGCGCAGACCAGTCAGTAATCACGCCCTGTCACAAACAAAAAAAGTGCGTCCCCCGAGGGGTACGCACTTCAGTCCCTGCAATGCTGGCAAAGTGACTAACGTCTTTTTTTACGGCCCTGTACCGCTTTAAACCGCGGATTCGTTTTGCAGATGACATACAAACGCCCTTTGCGTTTGACTATCTGGCAGTCAGGGTGCCGTTGTTTGGCGCTGCGAAGTGAATTGAGTACCTGCATCTTAACCTCGCTTAGTGCCAATGAAGTGGCCGAAACGTTTCTGGAAACGAGCCGCGCTACCTTCGTTATCGAAGGTTTTTTGTTTACCGGTGTAGTACGGGTGTGACTTAGACGAGATATCAAGCGTTACGTACGGGTACATTTGGCCCTCGAACTCAATCTCTCGTTCGGTTTTGATAGTCGAACCGACCTTAAAGTATTCATTGGCACTGGTATCGTGAAACACCACAGGGCGATAAAAAGGGTGGATATCCGGTTTCATGGCAACCTCAATTTGTTACGTTATAACATAACCAACAAAATACACCACTCCCGTACAGATCTCAACCTGATTTATGCTATGGGTAATTTATCGGAGTGATAAGTGCCCCTAAATATATGATGCCAATCGAATTGCTTTTTTAGCTTTCGGATATACTTTCTCTACGCTGTGTTAATAAGGATATCACTGTGACAACACGACATCTGATTGGCCTGGTGACGGGAATACTGGTTCTGTCCATCCTCGTACCGGTGTGTTTAAGCCTGTGGCTGGCACATCGCCAGGTCGAAACGAAATTTATAGATGAACTTGATTCATTCTCTACTCGGGTCGCTTTGCGTACGGAACGCGTTGGCGAGCAGGCCAAAAAAGCGCTACGAAAAATAGAAGCCTTCCAGGGTGTGCCCTGCTCAGAGGAACATTTGCTGGAAATGCGCCGGTTGTCCTACAGCTACCGTTATATTCAGGAAGTGATGTACCTCAAAGACAATGTTCCACAATGTTCCTCCCTTGAGAAAAGGAGCCTGGCTGCTGCGTTTCCGCCACCAATGAAAATTACGCTTGATGGCTATCGTGCCTGGTTAACTTCGCAAAATGACCTCGGGATAAAGCGCTTTATGGCAGCGCTCGGCAGCGAACATTATGTAGTGATGATTGATCCGGGATCGTTCATTGATGTTATCCCATTTGGTTCATGGCCTATCGAAGTCGCCATTGTGGGTACAGTGAGCAATGTCGTGGTGGCCAGTAGTGCCGATCTCCCTTTAGATGTGTTGCATCATCTGCAAAAAGACAGTTCTATCAACCATTTTCAAAAAGATGGCAGTATTTATAATTCTCGCCCTTTCCCCGAACTGGGTATCACGATCGTAAGCTGGGCATCGACATTACCTTTGCAAAAATCCTGGCACCGACAGGCGCTTATCTGGCTCCCGGCAGGGCTCATTATTGGCCTGCTCACCGCCCTCTTTATTCTGCGTATTTTGCGCCGCTTGCAGTCCCCCCATCACCAATTGCAAGACGCCATTCAGAACCGGGATATCAAAGTCCATTACCAGCCCATTATTTCGCTCAAAACGGGAAAGGTCGTGGGTGCAGAAGCACTGGCTCGTTGGCGACAAGCTGACGGTAGCTATCTCTCACCCGATATTTTTATCCCCCTGGCCGAAGAGACCGGCCTGACAGAACCACTCACACGTTTGATTATTGAAAACGTCTTCGAAGATCTAGGTAAATGGCTGCATCAACATCCTCAACAGCATATATCACTCAACCTTGAGTCAGCCGATTTAAAGTCCGAAACACTTCCGGCACTGCTAAGCCGCATGGTGAACCACTGGCAACTACAACCCGCACAAATTGCCCTGGAACTGACTGAGCGTGAATTTGCCGACCCGAAAAACAGTGCACCGTTTATCGCCAAATACCGTCAGGCAGGCCACTCTATTTATATTGATGATTTTGGTACAGGCTACTCCAGCCTGAGTTATTTGCAGGATCTGGATGTAGACATCCTGAAGATAGACAAATCGTTTGTTGACGCGCTGGAATACAATAACGTCACGCCACATATTATCGAGATAGCCAAAACGCTGAAGCTGGAAATGGTGGCGGAAGGCATCGAGACCGAGAACCAGGAAAGCTGGCTCCGTCAACATGGCGTACAGTATGGTCAGGGCTGGCTGTACAGCAAAGCACTGCCAAAGGCGGAATTTATTCTGTGGGCGGAAAAACGACTCTAACAGGGCACTGGCGTGTATTGAGATGGCTGGCGGCACGCCGCACAGCCAGTCACGTCACTCTTCCATAATGGGCGAGAATCCACCGTAGATCATTCGCTTGCCATCAAATGGCATAGACTCACCAAACTCCTTCATACGGGGATCGGACATCATCTTCTGATTCGCCGCATCGCGGACTTCTTTGGAAGGGTATTCAATCCAGCTGAATACCACTTCTTCATGATCCTGCGCTTTTACCGCCATACGAAAATCGGTCAACTTACCGTCGGGAACATCATCAGCCCAACACTCCACAACGCGCAGTGCACCGAACTCCTTGAAAAGCGGCGCAGCCTTTGCTGCCATCGCGATATATGCCTCCTTGTTTTCGGCAGGAACGGCAACAACAAAACCATCAACATACTTCATCAGATAAACCTCCGAAGTGTACTGCGCGGCAAGCCGATTCCGGCCGCGTCAGTCGAGGTTAAGTTTAGTCGTCAGCAGGCGATTACGCCGTAGGCTCATTCCGAACACGAATACGTGACTGCGGCTGATGGCGAAACCACGGCAGGCAAATCTGAATTAACGGTCCAATAGCTAACGCATACAGCACCGTTCCAACACCCACGGTTCCGCCAAGAAGCCAACCACTGAGCAAAACCGACACCTCAATTGCGGTCCGGATAGTCCGTACAGACCAACCAGTACGCGCATGAATGCCGGTCATCAAGCCGTCACGTGGGCCCGCCCCAAAACCGGCACCGATGTACAGACTGGTCGCTAGCGCATTCAAGATAACCGCCGCCACCAGAAGTCCACTGCGCGTCAGTAGCGATTCAAATCCCGGGATCACCGCCAGCGCGGCATCTGCAGCCAAACCAATCATAATGACATTGCTGAGAGTGCCAAATCCGGGGCGCTGGCGCAGTGGTATCCATGCCAGCAGGACCAGTACCCCCACGGCGATGATCACCAGGCCGATATTCATCGATAATAGATTTGCCACGCCCAGATGAAATACGTTCCACGGGTCAGCCCCTAAATCTGCACGTACAAACATCGCCGTCGAAACGCCGTACAGCGCTAGTCCGATATACAGCTGAAGTAAACGACGCAGCATAATTTTCTCCTCACCTCTCAGATAGCTTTCATCTTCACCGCAATTGGCACTATGATTAATGTCCAGTTTTCAGAAAGTGGACTGCTATGTCATCTCGCCGTTATGGAAGCCAGTCCCTGCAGCGCCTGCTCGGGCACTGGCAGGAGACCCCCTCACGTACACCTATCTGGCGACAGTTGGCAGAGGCACTGCGCCTGCTGATCCTGGATGGCCGACTGGCACTGGATACGCGCTTACCCGGCGAACGCGAACTGGCCGCCGTGCTTGAAGTCAGTCGCACGACGATTGCCAGCGCAATGGCGCAACTGCGGGAAGAAGGGTATCTGGAAAGCCGTCATGGAAGTGGTTCACGCGTGATCCTGCCGGAACATATCCGCCATGTTCCGACGCGAACCGGCACCAGCACCGCGCTGGATTTGTCCACAGCGGCGCTTAGCGCCGGGCCAGAAATTTATCAGGCGTACCAGCAAGCCCTGCTGGCGATGCCACAGCATTTGCTAAGTTCAGGGTATTTACCCCAGGGGTTGCCAACGCTGCGCGAATCTATTGCCCGGCATTATTACGAACGCGGATTACCCACACAGCCGGATGAAATAATGGTGGTGAATGGCGCAGTCAGCGGTCTGGCGCTGATCCTGCGTTTGCTCACGGGGCCCGGCGATCGTGTGTTGGTCGATCATCCTACCTATCCGCTCGCCATTGCGGCCATTCAAGGTGCGTCCTGCCGCCCCGTGGGCGTGTCACTGCCCGAACACGGTTGGGATACATCGGGCCTTGTTGCCACTATCGCGCAAACCGCGCCAAGAATGGCCTACCTGATGCCTGATTTTCACAACCCTACCGGACGTTGTATGGATGCGGCGACACGCCAGGCTATCGCCGATATCTCCGCCAGAACCCGCACGACACTGGTGGTGGACGAAACCATGGTCAATCTGTGGTATGACGCCCCGCCACCACCACCGCTGGCGGCATTCCATGATGACGCGCCCATCATCATGCTGGGGTCTGCGGGGAAAAGTTTTTGGGGAGGTCTGCGTCTGGGATGGATTCGGGCCTCATCGCGTACCATTGCCGCGCTGGTACAGACTCGCGACACATTTGATTTAGGATCACCAGTACTTGAACAGCTTGCCACGGGCTGGTTGCTGGACAATGCGACCGATTTTCTTCCAGACAGACGGCAATTGCTCACCACCCGGCGCGATCGGTGCCATGACCTGATGAAGACACATTTCCCGGAGTGGCAGTTTACTCAACCGCAGGGGGGACTCTCTTTCTGGGTTGAATTACCCGATACGCTGGCGACGTTGTTTGCCGCGCGCGCTGAAAGTGCAGGTATTCAGTTGGGTACCGGGACGCGCTTCGGCCTGGATGGCGCATTCGATCGCTTCTTACGCATGCCCTTCGCACTGCCCGATGACACAATGCGCTCGGCCTTCCGGACATTGCAACCCATTTGGGACAACCTGCGTTTACAGGCAAGTCACGGGAAAATGCGCAAAATAATATGAGCGACGAGCCACAAAGCTCGTCATGCGCTAACTTAAACCCTCAATAACTACAGTTGGCGGGGAACCGGAAAACCTTTCAGGGAAATCACAAAATTCTCCCCGTCTTTCTTAATTTTCGCCCCGGCATCGCACCAGTCAGAAGCAATACGGAAAAATTCATCGCTACCGACATTCCAGCTCAGACGAACATGTTTCACATAACCGGAACGAAGCAATTCACAGGCTTCGCCATAATTACAGGCGGTTGAGAGCGGTTGTTGTTTCATTTTTTCTTCTTCAGTAATCTACGCAGCGCTTTGATTTCTTTAGGAGTCAGTGCTTCAACCACGGATTCTTCCGTATGCTGGCTATCAATATCGTCAGCGGAGACTCCCGCCTCTTCAATGGCGGAAAACGCGATAAGCAGCAATTTTTCCGTCGAGATACTTAGGTTCTCATTATTCACTTCAGCGTAATGACGCAGCTTTTCTTTTAGCGCCTCATCAATTTTGACATTCAATACTGCGGTCGACATCGTAAAAAGTCCTTGTGGTCAGCCAAAGTCCACCGGGCGCAAGAGTCATATCTCTGCGCGATGGCGACGGCAAAAGCATCAAATAACATCCCCGAAACACATTGACAGCATTTGATGACAATAAAATGACAATACGATGACAAAGAAAAGAAGATGAGAAGAATTGAGATTGCCGGACGGCAGAATTGGGTGGGGGCCCTGCCAGCTACATCCCGGCACACACGTCATCTGCCCTGGCTGCTTCCTTCCGGACCTGACCTGGTGAACAGAGTAGCGTTGCGGGAGAACCAACAGAGCCCCCATTGAGAGCGTTGTTAACCAACGCGCAGGCGCATTATCACTGCTGCACCCTGTAATTGCAACCCATCCCGCATCGGATGCTGTTTTCTTGTGCAATGAAGCTTCACTACCTCGTCATTCGGGATTATGCTGGAGGATTAGCGCAGGAATAAACGATGGATATACAAGACTCTTTCCCTCAACGCGTCTGGCAAATCGTTGCCTCAATCCCCGAAGGATTCGTCACCACCTATGGCGATGTCGCCAGGCTTGCTGGCTCACCGCGCGCTGCGCGTCAGGTGGGCGGTGTACTCAAGCGACTGCCTGAAGGTAGCACCCTGCCCTGGTATCGAGTGGTGAATCGTCACGGAATGATTTCACTGACAGGTCCTGACCTGCAACGACAACGCCAGGCATTGCTGGCGGAAGGTATTGTGGTTTCAGGGAGTGGACAAATCGATTTACAGCGCTATCGCTGGGTGTACTAACCCCCTCCGGACGGAGAGGGTTAGTATGCCCTTAGTACTGTGTCGGAGCAGGAACTGCGGAAGACGGATTCACCTGCGTGGGTGATGTTGACGGTACCGTTGTCGCGGCACCACCGCTCGCCTGTACAGGAACGGCCGTCTGCTGGACCGGGACCAGGGTCAGGTCGGCTTTAGTCCCCCCCTGATTAATCACCGTCTGGACGGTATCAGTAATAAAGACCAGCTTATCATTCACCGTAATCGCCGCACTCAGCAGAATACGCGCGTTTGGCTGAATATCTGCCGGATTAAACGGGAGCACGAAGCTGAATGGTGCTTGTTTGCCCTCGGTACGCACAACTTTTTGCGACAGCACTTTTGACGGTGCATCGGCAAGCGATGCATCTGACAGTGTAACGGTCAGCACGGCATCCGGCGGTAAAGCAACTTTCTGGCGGATCCATACCGTACCAGACACATTCGGCTGTTGAATTTTTGACTGTGTGTCAGCAATTGACGTATTAGGACTTGGCGCAGGTGTTTGAATATCTGCACTTTTACCAGCACAGGCCGCCAGAGCGACCGCAACCGCTAAACCACTTACCATGTGCACGAGTTTCATTAAATTCTCCTTCTCATCTATGCACCAGCGAGAACTTTCCTCGCCAGAAGAGTGGTTAACAAAAACATAACATGACTAAGTGTGGCACAAATTAGCAATTTCTGCTTGTAATAGGCCTGTAATTCAGACAATTGCACCCATCGGACCACTTTCAAAATTGCGTTATACTCTGCCTACCTCGCTGCGAGATCGCTATTACCTGGAGAGCACGTATGAGTCTGGCACTGAAAAATTTGCTGACATTGTTAAATCTGGAAAAAATTGAAGAAGGACTCTTTCGGGGCCAAAGTGAAGACTTAGGGTTACGTCAGGTTTTTGGTGGACAGGTTGTCGGTCAGGCGTTGTACGCCGCGAAAGAGACCGTGCCGGAAGAACGTCTGGTGCATTCCTTCCACAGCTACTTTTTACGGCCGGGCGACAGCCAAAAGCCCATCATCTATGATGTCGAGGTACTGCGCGATGGTAACAGCTTCAGTGCCCGCCGCGTTGCCGCGATCCAGAATGGGAAACCCATTTTTTATATGACCGCCTCTTTCCAGGCACCAGAAGACGGATTTGAGCATCAAAAAGAGATGCCGGATGCGCCTGGTCCTGAAGAGCTTAAATCAGAAACTGAGATCGCCCGTTCAGTAGCTCACCTGCTGCCACCGCTGTTGAAAGAAAAATTTATCAACGACCGCCCGCTGGAAGTCCGTCCGGTGGAATTTCATAATCCGTTAAAAGGTCATGTTGCCAATCCGACTCGCCAGGTGTGGATACGCGCTAACGGCACGCTGCAGGACGATCTTCGTGTACATCAGTATCTGCTCGGTTACGCCTCTGATCTGAACTTCCTGCCTGTTGCTTTACAGCCGTATGGCATTGGTTTTCTGGAAAAAGGGATTCAGATCGCTACGATCGACCATTCTATGTGGTTCCATCGTCCTTTTAATATCAATGAGTGGTTGTTGTACAACGTAGAAAGTACATCGGCCTCCGGTGCCCGGGGGTTTGTACGCGGGGAGTTTTATACGCAGGACGGCGTGCTGGTCGCCTCTACCGTGCAGGAAGGGGTAATGCGTAATCGTAATTGATTTCTTTTCCGGCCTACAGGGTAAATTGTTGTAGGCCGGAAAAGCGTTTAGCACTATCCGAGAAATTGAAACATCAGGCGTTGTAGGCGTTTTCGCCGTGGCTGTTCACATCCAACCCTTCGCGCTCCTGCTCTTCAGGTACGCGCAGACCTACCGTCATGTCCGCCAATTTATAGCCGATAAATGCCACGACACCGGACCAGACAATGGTGATCGCCACACTTTCCAACTGCACAAGAAGCTGATGCCCCATGGTAACGCCTTCGGCAAATCCTACCCCCCCTAAAGAGCTGGCGGCGAATACGCCAGTCAGGATACATCCGACAATCCCACAGACACCGTGAACACCGAAGACATCACACGGGTCATCAACGCGCAGAAAGCGCTTCAGCATCGTCACTCCCCACAGCCCCGCCAAACCGGCAACCACGCCGATGATCAACGCACCACCAACACCGATATAACCACAGGCAGGCGTCACACCAACCAGACCCGCAATGGCACCAGAACAGGCTCCCAGCAATGATGGTTTGCCGCGCAGCGCCCATTCACCGAAGATCCAGCCGAGAATAGCGGCCGCGGTTGCAACAACGGTATTCACGAAGGCCAGCGCGGCAATTTCATTCGCCATACCCGCGGAGCCCGCATTAAAGCCAAACCAGCCGATATAGAGAATAGCCGTGCCGGTAAAAACCATTGGCAGGTTATGTGGCTTAAACGCTTCTTTACCAAAACCGACCCGTTTACCAATCAGATAAGCCCCAACCAGACCGGCAATCGCGGCGTTGATATGCACGACCGTGCCGCCTGCAAAATCCAGCGCACCGTGAGTAGCCAGCAAACCACCGCCCCAGACCATGTGTGCAATAGGGATGTAGGACAACGTCAGCCACACCACCACAAAAATCAGCACCGCAGAGAACCGTATGCGCTCCGCCAACGCACCGACGATAAGCCCAACAGTGATACAGGCGAAAGACCCCTGAAAAGCAACGTGAATATACTGATAGATACTCCCCGTCACCGCCGTCAGTGCAATATTCTTCAGCATGACCCAGTTGAAGTTACCAAAAAAATTATTTCCTTCGCCGAACGTCAGCGAGTAGCCATAAACGACCCACAAAATACAGACCAGAGCGAATGTCACCGTAACCTGGGTCAGCATTGACAGCACGTTCTTACCGCGAATTAAACCGCCGTAGAACAACGCAATGCCAGGAATAGTCATAAACAGCACCAGCGCAGTGCAAATCATCATAAAAGCGTTATCGGCTTTATCCGCGACCGCCGGTGCCGCCATCGCCAGTCCCGGCAGCAGCGCCAGTGATGCAATACCCGTTTTCATCGTTGCTATCTTCATCTTTTGGTTTCCTATCACTGTGTGCCAGACGTTACAGTGCGGCTTCGTCGGCTTCGCCGGTACGAATACGAATCACGCGTTGTAGCTCGGCGACGAAAATTTTGCCGTCGCCAATTTTTCCGGTGTAGGCGGCCTTACTGATGACATCAATTACGCCATCCAGTTGGTCATCAGCAATTGCCACATCAATCTTCACTTTGGGTAAGAAGTTGACGCTGTATTCCGCTCCCCGGTACAACTCAGCATGACCTTTTTGTCGGCCAAACCCCTTCACTTCGGTGACGGTCAGCCCCTGAATACCAATAGACGACAATGCTTCACGGACGTCTTCCAGTTTGAACGGTTTGATTACCACGGTAACCAGCTTCATAGATCCCCTCCAGTCAGAATTCAGTAGTGGCTGCAGATACACATACTGAACATTGCAAGGGGTGTGCCAGGAATGAAAAACGCGGGATGATTCAGCCGCACGGGGTACGGCGAGGATAGAAAAAGAAAAAACGCACTATAACGGTGCATAGTGCGTTACATTTTTGCACCAGATTGTTGATTGCAGGATGGCGGCGAAAACGCGTCATCAGGCCTACGAAACCACACTGGCTGTAGGTCTGATAAACGCAGCGCCATCAGGCGATTGCCGAATCTTCGTTTACGCTAGCCGCCAACTCTTCGCCCGCCAACTGCAGTTGATACATTTGCCAGTAGCGGCCCTGTGCGGCAAGCAGTTGCTGGTGCGTGCCGCGCTCAACGGCCTGCCCCCGGTGCAGTACCAGAATAGTGTCGGCATCGACAATGGTGGATAACCGATGCGCAATCACCACCAGCGTGGTGTGCTTACGCACTGCTGCCAACGCCTGCTGAATAGCCTGTTCAGTACCGGAGTCAATGCTGGCCGTCGCTTCGTCCAAAATCAGCACCTGCGGCGTTTCGACCAGCACACGCGCCAGCGCCAGCAGCTGTTTCTGCCCGACTGATAAATTATTGCCCTGCTCGCCCAGTCGGGTATGAATACCGTCACTCAGCCCGCGCGCCAGCTCCGCCAGTTGCACCGTCTCCAGCGCCTGCCACACCCGCTCTTCAGAAATATCGCGGCCCAGCGTCACGTTGGCCAGGAAGGTATCCGCCATCACCACCGGATCCTGCTGCACCATCGCAACGCCCTGGCGTAACACACTGTGGCTCAACGAAGACAGCGGTCGTCCGTCCAGACGAATATCACCCTGCGTCAACGGGTAGTACCCCATCAGCAGACTGGCGAGCGTACTCTTGCCGCTACCGGTATGCCCAACCAACGCAACAAAACGACGAGAAGGTACGGACAAACTGATGTTTTGCAGCACCAGATTGTCGTCGCGATAGGCAAAAGAGACGTTATCAACCTCAATGTCCCCGCTTTTCAGGGGTTGGATATCCTCACCATAACGCTGGCGTGGGCCATCCATCAGTTCAAATACACGTTCACCCGCTACCACCGCCTGTTGCAACATTGATTGCTGGGTCGTCAGCTCGATCAACGGCTCGTTCAAACGCCCCAGATAGCTGATAAACGCATACAGCACCCCAACCTCAATGGACGTGCCGGACGTAAAGCTAAACAGTGTCAGCAAACCGCAGAGGATCAGGGCCGAAAACAAGCTGAGCAACGGGCGCAACAAAAAGCCATCCAATCGCAGCGTTTGCATGCGCGCCATATAGTGCGAACGGCTGGCTTCGCCCATTCGCTCACCAAAACGCGCCTGCTGGCGGAACTGCTGGATCACGCTCATACCATTAATAACTTCGTTAAAGCCATCATTAATATCTGCCAGATAGGCGCGAACGCGACGCACAATAGGAGTGCTATAGCGCTGATAAATCACCATCACCACCAGCACAGCCGGGAATATGGCCATCGCAACCAGCGCCATCCGCCACTCAAGGCTGAACATCGCTACCAGCATGGCACCGATTAAGGCGGCACTGCGCAGTACCGTCGCGACTACCGTCACGTACAGGTCGCGAATCACTTCGGTGTCATTGGTCACCCGGGAGATAAGCTGCCCGACAGGCTGAGTATCAAAAGCACTGAGCGGCTGACGCAGCGCGGCATCCATCACATCGGTACGTAACTGCTGCACCACACCAACGGCCGCCTGGTTAAAGAGTAATGACTGCGCGTAATGCAGGCCCGCCGCCAACAGTTGCAGACCGACATAGGCCGCCACCAGCCCAGACACCATCGCCAGCGGCAGATTGTTTTTCGCCACCATGTTGTCGATAAAATAACTGATGAGCAGCGGACCACTAACTTCCGCCGCTGCCGCTACCCACAGCATGACAACAGCGATAGACAGCTGCTTTCGCCACGGCGAGCCGTACGCCAGCAGCCTTTTCAGGGTCGGCCATAATTGTCCAAAACTACGCATTAGCCGCCTCCTCATCGATAGCCGGCGCATCAGACAATGCCGCTTCCAGTTGCTGATAACGGTACATATCACGATACCAGCCAGGTTGTTGCACCAGCGCATCGTGTTCGCCACGCTGAGCAATATGTCCGTGCTGCATCACGATAATTTCATTAGCTTCTGTCAGCGCAGATAAACGGTGAGCGCTGATTATCACGGTTCTGCCTTCTCCCCACTGGCGCAGGTTATGCAGGATTTGATGTTCAGTACGACCATCCACCGCCGATAACGCATCATCAAGAATCAGGATTTCAGCATTCAGCAGCAGCGCACGAGCGATAGAAATACGCTGTTTTTGTCCACCGGACAGCATCACGCCGCGTTCACCCACTTCAGTGTCGTACCCCTGAGGAAGACGTAAAATATCCTCATGCACGCTGGCCAGACGTGCAACATGTTCAATTTCATCCTGTGTGGCCTGCGGGCGTCCAAGCGCTATGTTGTTGGCGACCGTATCCGAGAACAAGAAAGGTGTCTGGCTGACCACGGCCAGGCGGCTACGCCAGCTATCAAGCTGCAAGCGCGTTAACGGAATATCATGAAAACGCACATCCCCTTGAGTGATATCGAAGTGGCGCTGGAGCAGCGATAGTACGGTGCTTTTCCCAGCCCCAGTTGGGCCACAAATGCCCAGCATCTGCCCTGGCTTAAGCTGGAAATTCACATTCTCCAGCACCGGATGAGCCGACTGTGGATAGCGAAATTCGCGAATGGCCACCGCTAACTCACCACGTCCTTCTGGTACGGGTTCTGTCCCATCATCCACCACGGGGGCTTCAGCCAGCATCGCGCGAATACGGCTATATGCGGCGCTGCCTCGCTCAACAATATTAAACATCCATGCCAGTGCCAGCATCGGCCAAATCATCAGACCGAGATACATCATAAAGCTGGTTAACTGACCGAGCGTCAGAGAACCGTGCACCACCATCCAGCTTCCCCCGGCGATAGCCAGCAGGTTAGCCATACCTATGGCGATATAAATCGTGGGGTCAAAACGGGCGTCAATGCGGGCGACCCGCAAGTTTTTCTTGCCGGTATCTTTAGCATCTTCGGCAAATAGCGCCGACTGTCGGTCTTCCAGACCAAAAGCCTTAATCATGCGGATACTGGTAAGACTTTCCTGAGTACGATCGTTCAGGCTGGAGAACGCTGCTTGCGCAACCTTAAAGCGGTTATGCAGTCGATCGCCGTAACGCTTGATCATTATCGCCATCACCGGCATTGGGAATAACGCGATCAGCGTCAGTTCCCAACTGATTTGCGTAGACATCACGATCAACACCGCGCACCCCATGACCAGTGAGTCCACCAGCGTCAATACACCTTCGCCAGCCGCAAACACCACCCGATCAACATCGTTAGTTGCACGCGCCATCAGATCGCCTGTGCGATGACGCAGATAAAATTCGGGATGCTGGCGGCTCAACTGGCGGTAATAGTCTTCGCGTAGTTCAACTGCCAGTTGGTAGGATGCGCCAAACAACAGTACGCGCCAGACATAGCGCAACAAATAGACCACCACCGCAATCAGGGCAATCGTGCCGACCCACATCAGCAGTCGCTCGGTTGTGAAGCGCTGTGTCGTTACGCCGTCCACGATGATACCGACCACTTTTGGCGGGATAAGCTGAAGAATAGCGATGATGATAAGCAAGGCTACAGCCCCGAGGTAGCGACGCCACTCCCGGCGGAAGTACCAGCTTAATTGAGCAAATAATCGCACGCGTTATGTCCTGACAAGATTTCCGGCAATGACCACCGGGAGAGTTATTCAATAGGTAGAGCAGTCGTGTATTTAATCTGTTCCATCGCAAAACTGGAGGTAACATCAGACAGGCCCGGTACGCTATTCACCAGACGCTTATAGAAATCATCATAGCGTTTCATATCAGCAACCTGCACCCGCATCAGGTAGTCATACTCCCCAGCCATTCGCCAGAAACCCAGTACCTCTGGCATCCCGGTCACTTCGGTGACAAAGCGGCAGTACCACTCGCTGCTGTGATGCTGGGTTTTAATCAGCACAAACGCGGTTAAGCCCAGCCCCAGTTTTTCTGGATCCAGAAGGGCAACCTTGCCCAGCAGAATGCCGTCATCCTCAAGCCGCTTGAGGCGTTTCCAGCAGGGGGTGGTTGTCAGATTAACGGCATCGGCTAACGCCTGCAAAGAAAGGGTGCAGTCTTGTTGTAGTAGGCCAAGCAGCTTACGGTCAATTTTGTCTAACATATCCACTCCACAGAGAAGAATTTTCTCCTTACATTCTATTTTAAAGGCTAAATGGCAACAATTTTTTCCGTGCTTTTCGCTATTCTGGGCACAAAATGACAAATGGATATTAATGATGAATAGCTACTGGGTTAAAAACGCCATCAATGAAATCAATGCGGATTACCAGCGTTCTGCCGATACGCATCTCATTCGCCTGTCGCTTCCGGCGTTTCCGGGTATTCAGCTCTATTTGAAAGATGAGAGCACACATCCAACCGGTAGCCTGAAACATCGCCTGGCACGTTCACTGTTTCTCTACGGACTGTGTAATGGCTGGATTAAAGAAGGCACCACGATTATCGAATCGTCTTCGGGTTCAACGGCAGTCTCTGAGGCCTATTTCGCCCGTCTGCTTGGACTGCCATTTATTGCCGTTATGCCTTCCTGTACGGCAAAACGCAAAATTGAACAGATTGAATTTTATGGCGGTCGCTGCCACTTCGTGGAAAGCGCCTGTGAAATCTATGCAGCGTCTGAACAGCTGGCACATGAACTGAACGGACATTATATGGACCAGTTCACCTACGCTGAACGCGCTACTGACTGGCGTGGTAACAACAATATTGCCGACAGTATCTTCCGCCAGATGCAGTGTGAGCCAAACCCCGTGCCTCGCCATATCGTGATGAGCGCAGGAACCGGCGGTACCTCCGCAACCATTGGCCGTTATATTCGCTGTCAGGGTTACGACACACACCTGATGGTCGTTGACCCGGAAAACTCGGTCTTTCTGCCTTACTGGCAGGATCGCGATGCGTCGTTACGCAGTCCGGTCGGCAGCAAAATTGAAGGCATTGGCCGCCCACGCGTAGAGCCTTCTTTCATTCCTGATGTGGTTGATGAAATGTTGCGCGTTCCGGATGCCGCAAGCGTTGCCACCGCACACTGGCTGGAAACGCAGCTGGGCCGTAAAGTGGGTGCCTCAACCGGAACCAACATGTGGGGAGCGTTACAACTTGCCGCCCGTATGCGCGACGCAGGAGAAACAGGGTCGCTGGTTACGTTGCTGTGTGACAGCGGAGAACGCTATCTGGAAACCTATTACAACCCGCAATGGGTCGAGGCGCACATCGGTGATTTAACGCCATCGAAAGCAGAACTTGCCCGCCTGCTGAACACCCATTAATCGATCAAAAAAAAGCCAGACACTAAGGTCTGGCTTGCTGGAAGGGATCTCTCATTCGGGGGAATAAGGTAGATGCGGATTGTCCAGCCAATGCGTCAAAAAGTGTGATACCGCCTGATTGCGGCAATGCCCAATCACCGATAAATGAGGCAGCGCAGCAATAAGCTGCGGCATCGCGTTCCCCATAATCAGACCACGCCCAACGCGACCCAACATTTCACGATCGTTCATGGCATCGCCAAACGCCATGCAGTCAGCCATGGAATAACCCAAGTGCTCGCTCAGCACTGCCAGTGCGGAGCCTTTGTTACAGCCCAGCGGCAGTACTTCGAGGCAATCAACCGCAGAAAAACAGAGATTCGCCTGCTCGCCCAGCGCGTCATTCAACTGAATACGCAGACGGACCAAATCGTCATGATCGCCACAGAAGCAGATTTTTGTGACCTGATGGGCAGGAATACGCTTCACATCCACTACCTGGTAACGAAATCCGCTGTACACATGCGCTTGCAACAGTGACGGAATCTCTTGCCCGGTGAACCAGCCGTTGTCATTAAAAACATGCATGCTGGCCTGCGTTTCCCACCGCTGGTGCAATACGATATCGGCAACCGAGGGAGCCAGATCCTGACGATGCAATACATCACCTTCCAGCGAGTGAATACGCGTCCCGTTACCGGTGATTAAAAAGGCGTCCAGCGAGATCGAGCCCAAAATATGACGCATCTCCAGCACATGACGACCGGTCGCAAACGTCAGCGTGATATCTCGTTCACGCAGGCGTGCCAGCGTCGAAAGGGTTTCATCACCTAAATGGTGATTCGGCATCAAAAGGGTGCCATCCATATCAAATGCAGCCAGACGAGCCATTTCTTTCTCCACACTGTGACGCGGTTAACTTGTGATTCAGTATCTCCTGAGATATACGGAAGTAATAGTGAATAGATAAAGAAAATTATTCCGGTTTTTTCTACGTAAAACCGCTAGTGGGCATCTTGAAGGATGATGTATCAATGCGTTTGCTTAATCGTCTGAATCAGTACCAACGTCTGTGGCAACCTTCAAACGGAGAGCCGCAGTCAGTCACCGTCGGGGAACTGGCTGAACGCTGCTTTTGCAGCGAGCGCCATGTACGTACCCTGCTCAGGCAAGCGCAGGATGCCGGTTGGCTGGTATGGCAAGCTCAGTCCGGACGCGGGAAACGCGGAACATTACGTTTTTTGGTCACTCCGGACTCTCTGCGCAACACGATGATGGAGCAGGCACTGCAAAAGGGTGAACAGCTCAGCGTACTGGAACTGGCTCAACTGGCCCCTGGGGAATTAAGAACCCTGCTGCAGCCGTTTATGGGCGGACAATGGCAAAATGATACGCCAACCCTGCGTATCCCCTATTATCGCCAGCTCGAACCTTTGCATCCTGGATTCCTGCCCGGTCGTGCAGAACAGCATCTTGCCGGGCAGGTGTTCTCTGGCCTGACACGTTTTGACAGTCACACGCAACGCCCCTGCGGCGATTTAGCCCACCACTGGAATATCTCTGCCGACGGGCTGCGTTGGGATTTCTATATTCGCTCAACACTGCACTGGCATAACGGTGATGTTGTCAACAGTGCTCAGTTACACCAACGGCTGTTGATGTTGCTTGAACTGCCCGCACTGGCCAGATTGTTTATCAGCGTTAAACGCATAGAGGTGACGCACCCTCAATGTCTGACTTTTATTTTGCATCGTCCTGACTTTTGGCTGGCACACCGTCTGGCAAGTTACAGTAGCCATCTCGCTCACCCAGAACAGCCCTTTGTCGGGACTGGCCCGTTCCGACTAACGCTGTTTACACCAGAACTGGTTCGCATCGAGAGCCACGATAACTACCATCTTGGCCATCCGCTGCTGAAAGCTATTGAATACTGGATAACCCCGCAACTCTTTTCCCAGGATCTGGGCACCAGCTGCCGCCACCCGGTGCAAATTGCGATTGGTAAACCAGAGGAACTGCCCATGCTAAGCCAGGTGAGTAGCGGGATCAGCCTCGGTTTTTGCTATCTCACGCTCAGAAAAAGCGCGCGACTGAATACACAGCAGGCCCGTCGACTGGTCAATATTATCCACCGCTCTTCGCTGCTACAGACGCTGGAGGTGGATGAAAACCTCATTACCCCCAGCAATGCCCTGCTGCCAGGATGGACGATCCCACAATGGGATGCGCTGGACGAGGTGGCGTTGCCGGAAAAACTGACGCTGGCCTACCACTTACCCGTCGAACTGCATACGATGGCGGAACAGCTGCGCCAGGCGCTGGCAAAACTGGGTTGTGAATTAACGCTTATTTTTCATAATGCTAAAAACTGGGATGGCGATCATCCTTTAGCCCAGGCCGATCTGATGATGGGAGACAGGCTGATTGGCGAAGCCCCCGAGTATACCCTCGAACAGTGGTTACGTTGCGATCAGCTATGGTCACATGTTCTGAATGCATCCGCATATACTCATCTGCAAACCACGCTGGATGCTTTGCAAATTCAGGCCGATGAGGGCGATCGTCATGCGGCTTTACAGCAGGTTTTCGCCACGTTAATGCATGACGCCACGCTTACGCCGCTGTTCAATTATCACTATCGAATTAGCGCTCCGCCGGGCGTAAATGGCGTACGTTTGAATCCGCGTGGCTGGTTTGAGTTCACCGAGGCCTGGTTACCGCCCCCTTCAGCGTGAAGAAGCTGGTCGGCGACACGCCCAGACGCTACCATAAGCGCTTTCGTTATTTGTCAGGAAAAGCCATGAAACGTGCCGTTGTTGTATTTAGTGGAGGCCAGGACTCCACGACCTGTCTGGTGCAAGCGCTACATCAGTATGATGAAGTGCACTGCGTGACCTTTGATTATGGTCAGCGCCATCGCGCTGAAATTGACGTCGCACGTGATCTGGCCTTAAAACTCGGCGCCCGTGCACACAAAGTTCTCGACGTGACGCTGCTCAGCGAACTGGCTGTCAGCAGCCTGACCCGCGACAATATCCCGGTACCCGATTATGAACCGGACGCGGACGGGATCCCGAATACTTTTGTGCCTGGACGTAACATTCTGTTCTTAACACTGGCGGCAATTTACGCTTACCAGGTACAGGCAGAGGCGGTCATTACCGGCGTTTGCGAGACCGATTTCTCTGGTTATCCGGACTGTCGTGACGAGTTTGTCAAAGCCCTGAATCATGCCGTGAGCCTGGGAATGGCAAAAGACATCCGTTTCGAAACCCCGTTGATGTGGATTGATAAAGCCGAAACCTGGGCGTTAGCCGACTATTGGGGCAAGTTAGACCTGGTGCGTGAAGAGACGCTGACCTGCTATAACGGGATCAAGGGCAACGGTTGCGGCCATTGTGCTGCCTGTAATCTGCGTGCCAACGGTCTGAACCATTATCTGGCGGATAAGCCGGCGGTGATGGCGGCGATGAAGCAGAAAACCGGGTTACAGTAATCTGCTGAGTTGTGCCGGATGGCGGTGCATGCACCTTATCCGGCCTACATCTACTTCTCGTTTTGTAGGCCTGATAAGCGAAGCGCCATCAGGCAACTTTCCGTTACTTCACCATTTGTTCCAATTTCTCGCGTAACTCTCCTTCCAGCGGCAGCGCTTTCTGCGTTTTCAAATCAATACAGACGAAAGTAATCAACGCATCAGCCACTACCTGTCCCTCTGGCTCCAGTGTGATGGTCTGATTCAATACACCGCTTTTGCCATTTAACTGTTGGACCTGGCTAGTTATGGTCAACAGATCGCTCAGCACGGCAGGACGGCGGTAGTTGATATTGATGTTAACCACCACAAACGCGATGTGGTGTGCAGTCATCCATTGAAAACTGTCACTGTTTTCCAGGCCATCCCAGCGGGCTTCTTCCAGGAACTCAAGATAGCGGGCATTGTTAACGTGCTGATAGACATCAAGATGAAAACCACGAACTTTGATTTGTGTTTGCATAGCGCAGAAACCTTACGTTGTTTTTATAGGAACAGACTTCAGGGTAAAGAGGTCATAACTGGTATGACCTCTACAGTCTGGCAAACTTTCAGCGCTCTGCAAGTTATTAAAGTGTTAAAACTGCCAGGTTACGTTCCACCAGCGAACTTCCCATCCCCGGCACCTGCTTTAAGTCCTCCACCGTTTTAAACGGTCCGTACTCCTCACGATAGCTGATAATAGCCTGTGCTTTTTTCAACCCAACCCCATTCATCACTCGCGCTAAATCCTCCGCTGAGGCGCTGTTGATACTTACCCTGGTACCTTCATCATCACTCGACTTCATCGCTGGCGTGGCTTTGCTGTGTGTGCTTCCTGAGGCATCCGCTTTGGTCTGAACCGCCTGACTTTTGGCGACAGGTTCCGCTGCAAGTGCAGTTTGCACCATACCGACACAGGTCAATGAAAAGGTAATAAGCAGGGCTTTAATTCCATGTTTCATACTGTTTTGCTCCTTGTTGGTTAACAGTGGAGCCACGATAGCGGGGGGATAAACGGCAGACAAATGGCAATTTTCAGAAATGGAAAAGGCCGCGAAAGCGGCCTTTGGTATATACAACTTTTTGCAATTATTTGCGAGAAGCCTCGGTTATTGCTGCTGTTCCAGCGCGTCACCGACTTTAATTTTTGCCGCTTTACGCAGGTTGCTCATCAGTGCTTCGAAGACAATCTGAGCGTTATTCTGAGTAATCCCCTGAACCATCGCTTTTTTCTGTGCTTCTGGCATAGAGCCTGCTTTGACTTCGTCCAGCGCCAACAGTACAACGTTACCCTGCATATCGTTCGCAACACCGTAGCTCGGCTTGTCTTTCGCAGGCAGGCTCAGGCCAAAGGCCGCCTGACTCAGCGGATCCTGACCCGTACGGCTCAGCGTTTTCGCTTCGCCAAAGCTCAGACCCGCCGCTTTCAGCGCTTCATCGCCTTTACCCGCTTTCAGATCGGCCAGCAGTTTATCTGCATCCAGTTTCGCCTGCTGCTCAGCTTTATTGTGCTTAACGAGCGCGGTAACCTGCTCTTTCACTTCCGCTAACGGCTTAACTGCTTCTGCTTTGTGTTCGCTAATACGCAGCACAAACGCACGATCGCCATCCACGGTGATGATGTCTGAGTTGCTGCCCGGCGTACCGTTCTCGCCTATCAGACCACCATTGAAAATGATGTCAGCAACAGGTTTGAAATTCAGTTCTTCCGGCAAGCTGTCACGGCTAAACCAGCCCGTTTCAACCGCTTTCATCCCTGCTGCCTGCTCCGCACCCGCCAGAGATTCGTTATCATTGCTGGCAGCATCACTCACTTTCTGCTGCAACGCATAGTAGGCATCCAGCGCTTTTTCCTGCTTAACTTTCGCTGCAATGTCGTCACGGGCTTCACTCAGCGGTTTAACCTGCGCAGGTTGCACATCATCAAGGCGCGCAACGAGGAAACCAACAGAAGATTTAATCACACCGGACAGCTGGCCTTTGTCTTTCAGACCAGCATTTTTCAGTTCATCTGGGGTGGTGGAGTCTTCCAGCCAACCCATATCACCGCCGTTACGGGCAGAAATGATATCGGCAGATTTTTCTTTCGCCAGGGTCGCAAAATCACCCCCTTTGTTCAGCGCATCAAGCACCGCTTTTGCTTCATCTTCTGTTTTGGTCTGGATGATGCTGTAGCGATTACGCTGCGGCTGAGTGAACTGATCCTGATGCTGGTCATAGTAAGACTGAATATCAGCATCGCTGGCGGTTTCCTGCATTGCTGCAGCATCCAGCTTGATATAGCTCACACGGAACTGTTCCGGCGTCATAAAGCGATTTTTATTCTGCTCGTAGTAACTGGCCACTTCTTCGTCGGTAACCGACTGCTTCGCGGCAAGAGCATTAACATCAATCGTCGCTTCACGTACGATACGTTGCTGTGCAACCAGTGCAGCCAGTTCGTCCGTTTCACCCTTCAGCATGAAGTCGGTCCCGGCAACACCGTTGATCAACTGTTGCGTGGTGAGCTGGTTACGCAATGCCTGAGCATACTGATCTGCAGTCATTCCCATCTGATTCACAATCGCATTGTAGCGGTTGTTATCAAATTTGCCGTCAACCTGGAAAGCCGGGGTGGCGAAAATAGCCTGCTTAATCTGATCGTCGCTAATGTTGAGCTTAAGCTCACGGGAATACTGATCCAGCAGCGCTTCGTCCACAAGACGATTCAGCACCTGCTGACGCAGCGTTTTCATATAACCTTCGTTCGCCGCCAGCTCAGAATATTGATCGCCCAGCTGTTGCTGCATGCGGTTACGTTCGCTGTTGAACGCATTCTCGAACTGCCCGCGGCTGATCTCCTGGCCATTCACTTTAGCGGCGTAGTTATTGCCCCCGCCAATCAGGTAACCACTCACGCCGGTCAAAATGAACGACACGATAATGATACCGAAAATAATCTTGAGCACGAGACTGTTAGCAGCCGTGCGTAAGCTGTCCATCATGGTGTAACCACACTCCGCTGTAGATGACTATACGCGTTATCCTTCAGGCCGCCTCCGCGTTGGTTACAACGACGGCGGCAAGGATTTTGAGTATATATGCTTCACGCAGCATAGCGTTTCCTGAACGCTGCGCACAAAGGCCTATTGTGACAAGAAACTGGGGCAATTGTCAGCCCACAACGCGTAGAAAGTACCGGAATCAGAAATAAAAAAGGCACATCGGTTGATGCGCCCTTGTACTTAGTCACATCCCCAAAGGGGAAATCACTTAGTTTACCGCGTCTTTCAGTGCTTTACCTGCACGGAAGCCCGGTACTTTAGCCGCGGCGATGGTGATCTCTTTACCTGTTTGCGGGTTGCGACCAGTACGGGCAGCACGCTCTTTAACGGCAAAAGTACCAAAACCTACCAGTGCTACGTCATCACCTTCTTTCAGGGATTCGGTAACAGAAGCAATAATTGCATCTAACGCACGTCCAGCCGCAGCTTTAGAGATATCAGCCCCTGCAGCAATTTTGTCGATCAGTTGAGATTTATTCACTCTTCTCTTCCTCTTTATAATATATATCGCACCTGAATCCTTCAAAGTGCGACCGCGCAGCAGTTATATCAGGCCTGCCATGCCCTTACAACACCCGATAATGATGGCAAGCCCAATCCGTTATCTAAATTAGCTATACAAAAAAAGGCTGGCAAGCCCGAAATGGCCTGCCAGCCCTGTTTTTATTAATGCTCTTTGCGCGAGGTCACTATTTTGCCGTCACAACCTGCATTCCAGAGGGTTCATTTTGCAACGCAAGAGTCAGAACTTCCTCAATACGTTTCACCGGGTGAATATTAAGATCGGCAATAACGTTGTCCGGAATCTCTTCCAGGTCACGTTTGTTTTCGTCTGGAATTAAGACCGTCTTAATGCCACCACGGTGCGCCGCCAACAGTTTTTCTTTCAAGCCACCGATAGGCAGAACCTGACCACGCAGGGTGATCTCGCCAGTCATCGCCACATCGGCACGAACCGGGTTACCGGTCAGGCATGAGACCAGCGCAGTGCACATGGCAATACCCGCGCTTGGACCATCTTTCGGCGTCGCGCCTTCAGGTACGTGAACGTGGATGTCGCGTTTTTCGTAAAAGTCCGGGTTAATACCCAGTTTTTCCGCACGCGCACGCACCACGGTCAGTGCGGCCTGAATGGATTCCTGCATCACTTCGCCGAGCGATCCGGTGTAAGTCAGCTTGCCTTTACCAGGAACACAGGCGGTTTCAATGGTCAGCAGATCGCCGCCCACTTCTGTCCATGCCAGCCCCGTGACCTGACCAACGCGGTTTTCGTTATCCGCACGGCCATAGTCAAAGCGCTGCACACCCAGGTAGTCGTGCAGGTTATCACCATTGATCTCGATGTGTTTCAGTGACTTATCGAGCAACAATTGCTTAACCGCTTTACGGCACAGTTTGGAGATTTCACGCTCCAGACTACGCACGCCCGCTTCACGGGTGTAGTAACGAATGATGCCCACAATGGCGCTATCATCAACCGTCAGCTCGCCTTTTTTCAGCGCATTACGCTCAATCTGTTTTGGCAACAGATGACGTTTAGCTATATTAAGCTTCTCGTCTTCGGTATAGCCAGACAGACGAATCACTTCCATACGATCCAGCAACGGTGCCGGAATGTTCATGGAGTTCGACGTCGCAACGAACATGACGTCGCTGAGGTCGTAGTCCACTTCCAGGTAGTGATCGCTGAACGCCACGTTCTGCTCTGGATCCAGCACCTCAAGCAGTGCTGATGCCGGATCGCCACGCATGTCAGAAGACATTTTGTCGATCTCATCAAGCAGGAACAGCGGGTTTTTCACGCCCACTTTGGCCATTTTCTGGATCAGTTTGCCCGGCATCGAACCGATATAGGTTCGGCGGTGACCACGAATTTCAGCCTCATCACGCACGCCGCCAAGCGCCATACGGATGTATTTACGCCCTGTCGCCTTCGCGATGGACTGACCCAGAGAGGTTTTACCCACCCCCGGCGGTCCAACCAGACACAGGATCGGTCCCTTGATTTTGTTCACACGGCTCTGGACCGCAAGATACTCAAGAATACGATCTTTCACACGCTCCAGACCATAATGGTCGGTATCGAGGATTTCCTGCGCCTGACGCAGGTCTTTTTTGACCTTGCTACGCGCATTCCACGGAACCTGTACCATCCAGTCGATGTAGCCACGCACGACCGTTGCTTCCGCCGACATCGGAGACATCATTTTCAGCTTCTGCAGCTCTGCTTCCGCTTTCTCTTTTGCCTCTTTCGGCATCTTCGCCGCGTCGATCTTGCGTTTCAGCGCTTCGTTTTCATCCGGCGCATCGTCCATCTCGCCGAGCTCTTTCTGAATCGCTTTCATTTGCTCGTTCAGATAGTACTCACGCTGAGACTTCTCCATCTGCTTTTTCACGCGGTTGCGAATACGTTTTTCAACCTGCAGCAGATCGATTTCGGATTCCATCATTGCCATCAGATATTCCAGACGTTCATTCACGTCGGACATCTCCAGCACGGACTGCTTATCCGCCAGCTTCAGCGGCATATGGGCAGCGATGGTGTCCGCCAGACGAGCGGGATCGTCAATGCTGTTAAGCGACGTCAGCACCTCTGGTGGGATTTTTTTGTTTAGCTTGATATAGCCTTCGAACTGGCTGATAGCTGTACGTACCAGCACTTCCTGTTCGCGCTCATCAATAGCAGGCGAATCAAGGTACTCCGCTTTCGCAGAGAAATGCTCGCCGTTGTCTGACAACGCAGAAATACGCGCGCGCTGTAACCCCTCGACCAGCACTTTTACGGTGCCGTCAGGCAGTTTCAGCATCTGCAAAATAGAGGCCACGGTCCCGACGGTGAAAAGATCGTTTACACCCGGCTCATCCGTTGAAGCTTCTTTCTGCGCGACCAGCATGATTTTTTTATCATGGTCCATAGCCGCTTCAAGACAACGGATAGATTTTTCCCGCCCTACAAATAAGGGTATGACCATGTGCGGATAAACCACCACATCGCGCAACGGCAATACGGGGATTTCAATGCGTTCAGAACGCTCAGGATTCATAGAGCTCTCTCTTAGTTTAGTTTCCGCCAGGTAATCAGGTGGTACGACTGTGCTTCACACCACCTTTAACATGTATGTCAGTATATGGGGATGTTTCCCACACATTCAACGCCATGTTTACGGAAAAATAAAAGGGGAGATAAAATCCCCCCTTTTTGGTTAAACGTCTGTATGAATTGATGAATTATTCGCCAGATGCCTGCTGCGCTTCCGGCTTACCGTAAATCAACAACGGCTTGCTCTGACCGCCAATCACAGACTCGTCGATCACCACTTTTTCAACGTCTTCCATAGAAGGAAGATCGTACATGGTGTCGAGCAACGCGGCTTCCACGATAGAACGCAGACCACGCGCACCGGTTTTACGAATCATCGCTTTCTTGGCGATAGCATCCAGCGCTTCCTCGCGGAATTCCAGATCCACACCTTCAAGATTGAACAGCGCCTGATACTGCTTAGTCAGGGCGTTTTTCGGTTCTTTCAGGATCTGGATCAGCGCTTCTTCACTCAGTTCGCTCAGCGTTGCCACAACGGGCAGACGGCCGATGAACTCAGGGATCAGACCAAATTTGATCAGATCTTCTGGTTCAACCTGCGACAACAGTTCACCTTCGCTGGCCTTATCGGACTGGGCTTTTACCGTCGCGCCAAAACCAATGCCAGAGCCGGTTTCAACACGGTTAGCAATCACCTTATCCAGACCGGCAAACGCACCACCACAGATAAACAGAATCTTGGAGGTATCAACCTGCAAGAACTCCTGCTGCGGATGTTTGCGTCCACCCTGTGGCGGAACGGCGGCAACCGTTCCTTCGATCAGTTTCAACAGCGCCTGCTGCACGCCTTCACCGGAAACGTCACGGGTAATAGACGGATTGTCTGATTTACGCGAAATCTTGTCGATCTCATCGATATAGACAATACCGCGCTGCGCTTTCTGCACGTCGTAATCGCACTTCTGCAACAGCTTCTGAATAATATTTTCAACATCTTCACCCACATAACCGGCTTCGGTCAGGGTGGTGGCATCGGCCATTGTGAACGGAACGTCCAGCAGACGCGCCAGCGTTTCAGCCAACAGCGTTTTACCAGAACCCGTAGGACCAATCAGCAGGATGTTACTTTTGCCCAACTCGACGCCATTGCTGGTGTCGCCGTTGCGCAGACGTTTGTAATGGTTGTATACCGCGACCGCCAGCACTTTCTTCGCCTGTTCCTGGCCAATAACGTAATCGTCCAGGTGGTTGCGAATTTCATGTGGCGTCGGCAGCGCACTGCGTTCACGGTGCGGTGCTACTTCCTTAATCTCTTCGCGAATGATGTCGTTACATAAATCAACACATTCGTCGCAGATATACACGGATGGTCCGGCAATCAGCTTACGCACTTCATGCTGGCTTTTGCCGCAAAAAGAGCAGTACAACAATTTGCCCGAGCCATCTTTGCGTTTATCTGTCATGGGTCAAAACCTCTTCTTTGTTCTTTGTGCCGCACACGACGACGCAAATGCCATTCTCAGGCGCAAGACGCTAGTCAGCGTTGTGCCGCTCCAGGTAATTATAGCGGCACACCTGCGCCCTGGGCATTAATTACGATGGGTCAAAATCGAGTCGACCAGACCGTACTCCACCGCTTCAGAAGCGGAGAGGAAGCGATCGCGCTCGGTATCACGTTCAATCTGCTCAAGAGATTGACCCGTATGATGCGCCATAAGTTCGTTCATGCGCCCTTTTACCTTCAAGATTTCACGGGCATGAATTTCAATATCCGTTGCCTGACCCTGGTAACCGCCCAGAGGCTGGTGGATCATGACGCGAGAATTAGGCAGGCAAAAACGTTTACCTTTCGCCCCGGCAGTCAGCAGAAACGCGCCCATTGAGGCCGCCTGGCCCATACAAATGGTGCTAACGTCCGGCTTAATAAACTGCATGGTGTCATAGATAGACATCCCTGCAGTAATCACGCCACCAGGGGAGTTAATATACAGGTAGATATCTTTTTCCGGGTTTTCTGCTTCCAGGAACAGCATCTGCGCCACAATCAGGTTAGCCATATGGTCTTCGACCTGGCCGGTCAGAAAAATGACGCGTTCCTTAAGTAGACGAGAATAGATATCAAAAGAGCGCTCACCACGCGAGGTCTGTTCAATGACCATCGGCACCAGCGCCATATGGGGTGCAAAGTTATCTCGTTCGCCGCTGTATGACATTTCCGTCTCCTGGATAAAATTTGAAAAAACCTGCTGTGCTGATTGTAACCTTATGGACGGATTATCAGCTAGTCCCTCTGTAATGGGTACGACATCGCCATAATTCAAGCATAACAATCTTTTGTTGTAACGCTAACACTGAAACGCTGTTTTCGCACCCTTCCCATGCAAAATGCGTGACAAAAAAAAACCCGCCACCAGAAGGTGACGGGTTTATGTGCGAATTTCGTGCTATAAAAGCAACGAATTACGCCTGCTGGTTCATCAGTTCGTTGAAAGTAGTGGCTTTTTCAGTCACTTTAGCTTTCGCCAGAACCGCTTCAACAGCCTGTTCTTCCAGAGCGACGTTACGCATGTTGTCCATCAGCTCTTTGTTTTTGCTGTAGAACTCAACAACTTCTTTCGGATCTTCGTAAGCAGAAGCCATTTCTTCGATCAGGCCTTTTACGCGATCTTCATCAGCTTTCAGTTCGTTGGTACGAATCACTTCGCCCAGCAGCAGACCAACAACTACGCGACGCTTAGCCTGTTCTTCGAACAGTTCACGCGGCAGTTCCAGAGCTTGCTTCTCGTTGCCACCGAAACGCTGTGCAGCCTGACGACGCAGAACGTCGATTTCGCTGTCGATCAGTGCTGCAGGAACGTCGATGTCGTTGGCTTTAACCAGACCTTCGATCGCCTGAGACTTAACGCGGTTACGTACAGCGCCTTTCAGCTCACGTTCCATGTTTTTACGCACTTCAGCGCGCAGACCCGCTACGGAACCATCTTCAACGCCAAAACGTTTGATGAATTCTTCGGTCAGTTCCGGCAGTTCACGTTCTTCAACTTTCTTCAGGTTGATAACGAATTTAGCGGCTTTACCTTTCAGGTTTTCAGCGTGGTACTCTTCCGGGAAGGTCACGTCGATGGTGAACTCTTCGCCAGCTTTGTGGCCTTTAACGCCTTCTTCAAAGCCTGGGATCATACGACCCTGGCCCATCGCCAGTACGAAGTCAGACGCTTTGCCGCCTTCGAACTCTTCGCCGTCTACAGAACCGGTAAAGTCGATGGTTACACGGTCTTCTGCATCAGCAGCGCCGTCTTTGTCTTTCCAGGTAGCCTGCTGCTTACGCAGGGTATCCAGCATAACGTCAACGTCAGCATCGGTAACTTCAACAACCGGTTTTTCAACTTCGATTGCGTCCAGACCGGTCAGTTCAACTTCCGGGTAAACTTCGAACTCTACCGCGTAAGTGAAATCTTCACCCAGTTTGTATTCGCCCGGAACGTAGTTCGGTGCGCCAGCCGGATTAATTTTTTCTTTGATGATGGCATCAACGAAGTTACGGCTCATCAGGTCACCCAGAACGTCCTGGCGAACAGAAGCGCCATAACGCTGAGCAACGACATTCATCGGTACTTTTCCTTTGCGGAAACCGTCAATACGCACTTTCTTCGCTACGTTGACCAGCTCGCTTTTCACAGCGGTCTCGATGCTGTCAGCAGCGATAGTAATCGTTACACGGCGGCCAAGGCCTTGAGTGGTTTCAACTGAAACTTGCATCTTGTTACCTCAAAAAATCACAGTGCTCGGTCAACTCTTCTCCGCAAGCACAGGTTGTTGGCTTCGCGGAACTGGGATGTTCTCATAATCAATCACATTCCCTGTCGTCAGAATCATCCCGAAGACATTCCGAAAAATAAGACGCGCATTATAGCGGCATCACTTTTATGAGTCGAGAACGGTTATCGCGCGTTGCTGCGGCTTTTTTCACAATTCCCGGCTAATTTTTGTCTGAATACTGGACGACCTACTCAGAATTCAGACAAAACAAAACGGCCCGCAGGCCGTTTTCACATAATCTGTAGCAACATACTGGAAAAGCGCCGGTTGTTGCAAATCCGTTTTTTAGGCGATGCTTCCCGCCCCACGACACGGAGGCGATGCAAAAATGGTGTCCTGCAACGCTTCCCACTCCTTAATGGTGTAGGTATGCAGGGCAAGAGCATGTACGGTTGTGGAAAGCTCCGCCGTTAACGTGCTGTAAATCATCCGATGACGATTAAGAAAACGTTCACCTGTAAAGCGATCGCTGACCAGCACAACCTTAAAGTGGCTTTCAGAACCTGCCGGGACATTGTGACGATAGCTTTCATCCACAACTTCGAGGAACACGGGTTGGAACGCTGCCCTTAATTTTTCTTCTATTTGCTCACGAATCATCATGAAATTTTTCCTCCGACAACGCTGAGATGTCACCCATCCCTTTAAATACTAGCCGCTTTTACCGTTTTCATTACACCTTAGCAACAAAAAATTAGCGCTTGTCTGATTTTCTCACCCAAACGAATGAAGTTCACTGATTCTTGTGTTCGCGTTATTGCAAAAAGGCCATTTATGGTCTCTACAACATCATCAAACGGACAACATGATGAATTTACATGCGTTACCCACTTCCCCTCATCGTTGGCGATGTTATGATGGCGGGAATTTTCTCTAACCATACAATTTAGATTCGCTGAGAGCCCTGGCATGTTTAAAAAAATCCTCTTCCCTTTAGTCGCGCTGTTTATGTTGGCTGGCTGCGCAACTCCGCCCACTACCATCAACGTATCGCCAAAAATTACCCTGCCACAGCAGGATCCGAGTCTGATGGGAGTGACTGTCAGTATCAATGGCGCCGACCAGCGTCAGGATCAGGCGCTGGCAAAAGTGACCCGCGACAATCAACTGGTTACTCTGACTGCGTCTCGCGATCTGCGCTTCCTGCTGCAAGAAGTGCTGGAAAAGCAGATGACTGCACGCGGTTATATGGTGGGTCCAAACGGTGCAGTTAACCTGCAAATCATCGTAAGCCAGCTGTACGCTGATGTGTCGCAAGGTAGCGTGCGCTATAACATCGCAACCAAAGCAGATATCGCCATTATTGCAACGGCTGCCAACGGCAACAAGATGACCAAAAACTACCGTGCAAGCTACTCTGTTGAAGGCGCATTCCAGGCCTCTAACAAAAATATTGCTGATGCCGTTAACAGCGTCTTGACCGACACCATCGCTGATATGTCCCAGGACACCAGCGTTCACGATTTCATCAAGCAGAACGCTCGCTAATTTAAGCCCCCTGACCCGGTATTTCGCCGGGTCAGCTTTTAATGCCCATGTCCAATCACTATTTACGTATTTTTCAGCAACCAAAATCAGCGATTCTGCTGATGTTAGGTTTTGCTTCCGGTTTACCGCTCGCCCTGACCTCCGGTACGCTTCAGGCGTGGATGACGGTCGAAAATATCGATCTGAAAACTATCGGTTTCTTTTCTCTGGTCGGCCAGGCCTACGTATTTAAGTTTCTCTGGTCCCCGGTGATGGACCGCTACACCCCACCGTTTTTAGGTCGTCGTCGCGGTTGGCTGTTGACGACCCAGGTGTTGCTTCTTATTTCCATCGCCGCGATGGGTTTTCTGGAACCTGGCACGCAGTTACGCTGGATGGCGGCACTCGCAGTGGTGATCGCATTTTGTTCGGCGTCGCAGGATATTGTTTTTGACGCCTGGAAAACAGACGTTTTACCGGCAGAAGAACGTGGTACCGGTGCAGCAATCAGCGTACTGGGTTACCGCCTGGGGATGCTGGTTTCCGGTGGTCTGGCGCTGTGGATGGCTGACCGCTGGCTCGGCTGGCAAGGTATGTACTGGCTGATGGCGGCACTACTGATTCCCTGCATTATCGCCACCCTGTTGGCGCCCGAACCCACTGACACCATTCCGGTGCCTAAAACACTGGAACAAGCGGTTGCTGCGCCACTGCGTGACTTTTTTGGTCGTAACAACGCCTGGCTGATCCTGCTGCTTATTGTGCTGTATAAGCTCGGGGATGCCTTCGCCATGAGCCTGACCACAACGTTTTTAATCCGCGGCGTCGGATTTGATGCCGGTGAAGTCGGCGTCGTCAATAAAACGCTGGGGCTGCTGGCGACAATAGTCGGTGCGCTGTACGGTGGGCTCCTGATGCAGCGTCTTTCGCTGTTTCGCGCGTTACTCATTTTCGGCATTCTGCAGGGCGTATCGAACGCCGGATACTGGCTGCTTTCTATTACCGACAAGCACATGTTCAGTATGGCAGCAGCGGTCTTCTTCGAAAACCTGTGCGGCGGGATGGGTACTGCGGCGTTTGTCGCCTTATTAATGACGCTGTGTAATAAATCGTTCTCCGCAACCCAGTTTGCCCTACTCTCAGCCCTTTCGGCTGTTGGTCGCGTCTATGTGGGCCCAGTGGCAGGTTGGTTCGTCGAGGCTCACGGTTGGCCAACGTTTTATCTGTTTTCCGTGTTTGCCGCGATCCCTGGACTCCTGCTGCTGCTGGTTTGTCGCCAGACGCTGGAACATAGCTGGCAAAATGAGAGTTTTATTCCACGCACAGAGTTCCGTGAGGCGTACAATCTGGCTTTGATGACGTTAGTGACGGGCTGCTGTTTGCTGGCTGTTTGGCTGTTGCTGCTTACCATGAACGCACTGGATTACACCAACTTCTCTTTCCTGGCAGGGCTGCTTGAAGTCTCAGTCGCGGTCGCCATCTGTGGCGTCGTATTTGGTGGCTTACTGGACTATCTTGCACTACGGAAAACACGTCTGATGTAATTTTTCACATTAATTTGGCCGTTGTAATCACCTTGCGTAATTATAACGGCTAAATAAACAGCAGTTGATAAAAATAATATTTGTTGTTTTGTGCGCCATAGAATTTGGAAATTATTGACTCCTTTTATAAATTCTATTTTCCTTACTCGATTCAGCCGAATCAGATTTATTTTTTGTTCATTATTTGTC
>NZ_JANEWJ010000116.1:0-253 GCF_028069755.1 Citrobacter sp. Igbk 16
CTGCTCCCCGTTCGCTCGCCGCTACTGGGGGAATCTCGGTTGATTTCTTTTCCTCGGGGTACTTAGATGTTTCAGTTCCCCCGGTTCGCTTCATTACGCTATGTATTCACGTAATGATAGTGTGTCGGAACACACTGGGTTTCCCCATTCGGAAATCGCCGGCTATAACGGTTCATATCACCTTACCGACGCTTATCGCAGATTAGCACGTCCTTCATCGCCTCTGACTGCCAGGGCATCCACCGTGTACGCT
>NZ_JANEWJ010000117.1:0-256 GCF_028069755.1 Citrobacter sp. Igbk 16
GTGTAAGTGTAGCGATACATTGAGCTAACCGATACTAATGAACCGTGAGGCTTAACCTTACAACGCCGAAGATGTTTTGGCGAAGAGAGACATCGATTTCAGCTTGATTACAGATTACATCAGAACGCAAAAAAGCGGTCTGATAAACAGAATTTGCCTGGCGGCTGTAGCGCGGTGGTCCCACCTGACCCCATGCCGAACTCAGAAGTGAAACGCCGTAGCGCCGATGGTAGTGTGGGGTCTCCCCATGCGAGAG
>NZ_JANEWJ010000118.1:0-255 GCF_028069755.1 Citrobacter sp. Igbk 16
CTAACTGGAGGACCGAACCGACTAATGTTGAAAAATTAGCGGATGACTTGTGGCTGGGGGTGAAAGGCCAATCAAACCGGGAGATAGCTGGTTCTCCCCGAAAGCTATTTAGGTAGCGCCTCGTGAACTCATCTTCGGGGGTAGAGCACTGTTTCGGCTAGGGGGTCATCCCGACTTACCAACCCGATGCAAACTGCGAATACCGAAGAATGTTATCACGGGAGACACACGGCGGGTGCTAACGTCCGTCGTGAA
>NZ_JANEWJ010000119.1:0-255 GCF_028069755.1 Citrobacter sp. Igbk 16
CTAACTGGAGGACCGAACCGACTAATGTTGAAAAATTAGCGGATGACTTGTGGCTGGGGGTGAAAGGCCAATCAAACCGGGAGATAGCTGGTTCTCCCCGAAAGCTATTTAGGTAGCGCCTCGTGAATTCATCTTCGGGGGTAGAGCACTGTTTCGGCTAGGGGGTCATCCCGACTTACCAACCCGATGCAAACTGCGAATACCGAAGAATGTTATCACGGGAGACACACGGCGGGTGCTAACGTCCGTCGTGAA
>NZ_JANEWJ010000120.1:0-255 GCF_028069755.1 Citrobacter sp. Igbk 16
TAAGCGTACACGGTGGATGCCCTGGCAGTCAGAGGCGATGAAGGACGTGCTAATCTGCGATAAGCGTCGGTAAGGTGATATGAACCGTTATAGCCGGCGATTTCCGAATGGGGAAACCCAGTGTGATCCGTCACACTATCATTACGTGAATACATAGCGTAATGAAGCGAACCGGGGGAACTGAAACATCTAAGTACCCCGAGGAAAAGAAATCAACCGAGATTCCCCCAGTAGCGGCGAGCGAACGGGGAGCAG
>NZ_JANEWJ010000121.1:0-234 GCF_028069755.1 Citrobacter sp. Igbk 16
GCTTTTCATTTCTTATTACGGAGAAATGAAACAGTGTGTCGTTTCAATTTTCAGCTTGATCCAGATTTTTAAAGAGCAAAACTTCGCAGTGAACCTTTTCAGGTACACTCTGAAGTTTTCTTGTGTTTTTGCAGTAAAGATGGTGGAGCTATGCGGGATCGAACCGCAGACCTCCTGCGTGCAAAGCAGGCGCTCTCCCAGCTGAGCTATAGCCCCATCGTAGTTATCTCATTC
>NZ_JANEWJ010000122.1:0-255 GCF_028069755.1 Citrobacter sp. Igbk 16
CTGCGTGCGCTTTACGCCCAGTAATTCCGATTAACGCTTGCACCCTCCGTATTACCGCGGCTGCTGGCACGGAGTTAGCCGGTGCTTCTTCTGCGAGTAACGTCAATTGCTGAGGTTATTAACCTCAACACCTTCCTCCTCGCTGAAAGTACTTTACAACCCGAAGGCCTTCTTCATACACGCGGCATGGCTGCATCAGGCTTGCGCCCATTGTGCAATATTCCCCACTGCTGCCTCCCGTAGGAGTCTGGACCG
>NZ_JANEWJ010000123.1:0-255 GCF_028069755.1 Citrobacter sp. Igbk 16
ACGGCTTGTCAATCGCACGCTCTGGTTCCGGGATGTAAGAATCCAGGAAGCCAGCCAGTTCGATGATTTTCGCTTCCCACTCTGCTTCGCCTTCCAGCGCTTTCAGAGCAGAACCACGAACGATCGGCGTGTCGTCGCCCGGGAAATCGTACTGAGACAGAAGTTCACGAACTTCCATTTCTACCAGTTCCAGCAGCTCTTCGTCATCAACCATGTCGCATTTGTTCAGGAACACGATGATGTACGGAACGCCTA
>NZ_JANEWJ010000124.1:0-255 GCF_028069755.1 Citrobacter sp. Igbk 16
ACGGCTTGTCAATCGCACGCTCTGGTTCCGGGATGTAAGAATCCAGGAAGCCAGCCAGTTCGATGATTTTCGCTTCCCACTCTGCTTCGCCTTCCAGCGCTTTCAGAGCAGAACCACGAACGATCGGAGTGTCGTCGCCCGGGAAATCGTACTGAGACAGAAGTTCACGAACTTCCATTTCTACCAGTTCCAGCAGCTCTTCGTCATCAACCATGTCGCATTTGTTCAGGAACACGATGATGTACGGAACGCCTA
>NZ_JANEWJ010000125.1:0-251 GCF_028069755.1 Citrobacter sp. Igbk 16
ACAAAGGAGATCGCAATGCGTAAAGCCCGTTTTACTGAGCATCAGATCATTGCCGTAATTAAATCGGTTGAAGCCGGACGAACCGTTAAAGATGTCTGCCGGGAGGCCGGTATCTCTGAAGCCGCCTACTACAACTGGAAGTCCAGATACGGCGGCATGGAGGCTTCTGATATTAAAAAGATCAAGGATCTTGAGGACGAGAATCGGCGTCTCAAACAGATGTTTGCCGACCTGAGCCTTGAGAACCGGGC
>NZ_JANEWJ010000013.1:0-125812 GCF_028069755.1 Citrobacter sp. Igbk 16
CTTTAATATCAGTGTATTAAATTTAATTGAGTAATTAACGGTAAATTTTAAAATTGGAATATCCATCACATAACGATGTGGTGCAGCAATTTCATCCATGTTTTTGCCGTTTCCCGCCTGACGCTTCCTGCAAGGGATCCCTTACTTTCATCGACATGGCTTACTCTGTATCTGGCAGGAAAAAATGGTCTCAATTAATCATGAAGCTGCTTTAACACCGCGTACGCAGCGCGATACGCGACGTATGAATTTGTTTGTCTCTATTTCTGCGGCTGTCGCAGGGTTGTTATTTGGTCTCGATATCGGCGTAATTGCCGGCGCGTTGCCTTTTATCACCGATCACTTTGTATTGACCAGCCGTCTGCAGGAGTGGGTGGTGAGCAGTATGATGCTGGGTGCGGCAATTGGTGCGCTGTTTAATGGCTGGTTGTCATTCCGACTGGGGCGCAAATACAGCCTGATGGCCGGGGCGATCCTGTTTGTCGTCGGTTCTCTGGGGTCGGCATTTGCTTCCAGCGTGGAAATGCTCATTGTTGCCCGCGTGGTACTGGGCGTTGCCGTAGGTATCGCCTCCTACACTGCGCCACTCTACTTGTCTGAAATGGCCAGTGAGAATGTGCGTGGTAAGATGATCAGTATGTATCAACTGATGGTTACGTTGGGCATTGTGCTGGCCTTTTTATCCGATACCGCGTTTAGCTACAGCGGTAACTGGCGCGCTATGCTGGGCGTATTGGCGCTCCCGGCAGTATTGCTGATTGTTCTGGTCGTTTTCCTGCCTAACAGCCCGCGCTGGCTGGCAGAGAAAGGTCGCCATATTGAAGCAGAAGAAGTATTACGCATGTTGCGTGATACCTCAGAAAAGGCCCGTGATGAGCTGAACGAAATTCGTGAAAGCCTGAAGCTGAAGCAGGGCGGTTGGGCACTGTTTAAAATTAACCGTAACGTACGGCGCGCGGTTTTCCTCGGCATGTTGTTGCAGGCAATGCAGCAGTTCACCGGGATGAACATCATTATGTACTACGCGCCGCGTATTTTTAAAATGGCTGGTTTTACCACCACTGAACAGCAGATGATTGCGACGTTGGTCGTTGGCTTAACCTTTATGTTCGCGACTTTTATTGCTGTTTTTACAGTCGATAAAGCCGGGCGCAAACCGGCGCTGAAAATTGGTTTCAGCGTGATGGCCATTGGGACCCTGGTCCTCGGCTATTGCCTGATGCAGTTTGATAACGGCACCGCATCCAGTGGGCTTTCCTGGCTGTCAGTCGGCATGACCATGATGTGTATCGCCGGTTATGCAATGAGCGCCGCACCGGTGGTGTGGATCCTGTGTTCTGAGATTCAGCCGCTGAAATGTCGCGATTTTGGCATCACCTGTTCCACCACCACGAACTGGGTGTCGAACATGATTATCGGCGCAACCTTCCTGACGTTGCTCGACAGTATTGGCGCCGCGGGTACGTTCTGGCTTTATACCGCACTGAACGTCGTCTTTATCGGTATTACATTCTGGCTTATTCCTGAAACCAAAAACGTCACGCTGGAACACATCGAGCGCAAGCTGATGGCTGGCGAGAAACTAAGAGATATTGGGGTGTAAGTGAGCAGGAAGCCCGATAGATCAATTGATTATCGGGCTCCCATTGCTACCTATTTCAATGTGGATCCGCCTGCCTGACGAGGAGATCCTTAGCAGACAGCCCGGTTATCTTTAGTATAATTTCATGACTAATACCATTCGCTAACATCATCTGGGCAATGCGTAATGCCTCTTGTTGTTTGGCTTCCTGTTGCAAGACTTCCGCGATAGTCATCAGACGTTCCTTTTGCTGTGGTACCCGATGGGCAACCTCACGGATAAATTTATCAACGTGAGGCGTATTTCCAAACTGCATCATGTAATTAAATAGCGTTTTGAGCTGGCTGTCATTAGCGTATCCCGTAGCCAGCAACGAGACCAGTTGCTCCACTAACCCCATTAAATCACGCTTGCGGATATGTTTTTGCATCAATTCCAGCAGTGCTATACGGCGATGTTGCATAATTTCGTCATCGGGTATTACTGTGATATCCACCAGCGGAAATGTTGCTGAGTAAAGCTGTCGTGCCAGTGCGGGATCGTCAAACTCATCCAGCCAGCAGAGTGAAAAGGGGTAGGGGCTGAGAGCGCCATGATAAAACAACATCGGTATCACCAAAGGTAATGTTTTATGGCCAGCATCCAAATGGCGTTGCATTGCAGCCATGGCATAGCGCATCAGCCGAAATGCCATGTGAGCGTCTGGCGAACTCTGATGCTCGATAACAACATAGATATACCCATCGCCTTCGTTTGTTTTTAATGACCACAGCACGTCGGAGTAGCTGGCTCGCAGGCTATCCTCAATAAAACTGCCTGATTCCAGTTTTAGCGTTTGCAGATCACATAGCTCCCGCAAGGTTGATGGAAGATAGATATCCAGAAAATCTCTTGCGGTATCGGGATGGTACAAGAACTGTTTGAAGACTGCGTCATGTGGAGTGGCTGTTGTCATTTTTGTCATGGCGATCCGTCACCGTTAATTAAGATAACGTGACTGTAATCGCCCACATGGCGAGGCGCATTGGGTGATTAACGCTTATGCGAGCTGGTATCGAAGGAAAATGCCCCACCTTGTAACGCATTCATTTTTAGGGAACTGAGTACGCATTTTAGCGTGTTCTCAAACCGTTCAGTAGCACGGCTTGAGAACAGCGAAATTACCCGTGCAGAAAATCTTCGCGTATGGGCGTGAAGGTATCAAGCAATGTCCCCGGCTTTAAACAGACGCAGCCGTGCATGATATTGGGTTGCTTGTACAGGGTGTCTCCTGCACTGACGACATGCTTTTCTTCCCCAATCGTAAATTCAAACTCACCCGATAAAACGTACGTGAGTTGTTCATGCGGGTGGTTGTGCATCGGGCCAACTGCGCCCTGCTCGAAATTCACTTCCACGGCCATCATTTTGCCATCGTGAGCCAGAATACGCCGAGTAACGCCGTTACCCAGATCTTCAAGCGTGGTTTCTTTATGAAAAATAAACATTCGGTATTCTCGCAATAAAATGAAACATTATTTCATTAAATTTATATCAGAAAATAAAAAAAGGAAATGTGCGCCGACAGATGTGGAAAGTTGATCACATCTTTGGTTCACTGGGAGGACAACCACGAATAAGGGCAAATGATGAAAATGATTGGTCTGTTAGGCGGAATGAGCTGGGAATCCACTATTCCCTATTATCGTCTGATTAATGAAGGGGTTAAGCAGAGTCTGGGCGGTCTGCATTCTGCGAAGATTCTGCTGCACAGCGTCGATTTCCATGAGATTGAAGCCTGTCAGTCGAACGGTGACTGGCAGCGGGCAGGGGAGATCCTGGCGCAGGCTGCGGTGGGGTTACAGCAAGCGGGTGCTGAAGGGATTGTGCTGTGTACCAACACCATGCATAAAGTGGCCGAGGCCATTGAAACGGCCTGCGATGTCCCGTTTTTGCACATTGCCGATGCAACAGGGCGGGCCATACAACAGCAGAAGATGAGTAACGTCGCGCTGTTGGGCACGCGTTACACCATGGAACAGGATTTCTATCGTGGGCGTTTACAGACGGAATTTGGCATTAGCACGCTAATCCCTGACGCTGATGACCGACAGAAAATAAACCAGATTATTTTCGAGGAACTGTGCCTTGGTGAATTTAGCGAAACGTCCCGCGATTATTACCTGAGCGTGATTGAGCGACTGGCTCGTCAGGGTGCACAAGGGGTGATCTTCGGCTGCACCGAAATTGGCCTGCTGGTTCCCACTGAAATAAGCCCGTTGCCGGTCTTCGATACCGCAGCGATCCATGCGCAGGATGCTGTGACGTTTATGCTTTCACCTGAGACTGCAAAATAGCATCCAGTGGATCGGTAAGCCGGTGGAGATGGTCCTGTAGATGTGCCGTAAAAGCATCAACCAGCGCGGATGCCGGGCGATGCAGTGGATGAATGAGGCTGACGGTAAAAGGCACTGAAACACTAAAACGCCGGATGGCAATCCCGCTGCCTGCGTAATCCAGTGCGGTCAGCGGGTTCACTACTGAGATCCCCACGCCGGCACGCACCATCGCACAAATTGATGCGGCACTGTGCGTTTCTATTACCATTCGGCGCTTGACCTGATGATCATTAAACAGGGTATCCAGCAACTGGCGATAGCTGTCGGTGCGCGACAGGCTGATATAGTTTTCCCCCTGAAAATCTTGCGGTGTTAATACTGCTTTCCCGGTTAGCGGATGTCCCTGCGGCAGCACGCACACTTCATCCAGCGACAGTAACTCAGTGCGTTTAGTCCCAGCGGGGGTATGCAGGGTCTCAGTTAACCCGAGATCGTGACGTTGTGCTGATAGCCACTCTTCCAGCAGCGGCGACTCCTGCGGCACAATCTGAATGTTAACCTGCGGGTAGCGGGTGAGGAAGGGGTGTAGCAACGGAGGTAAAAAGGACTGTGAGAACACTGGCAGACAGACAATCGACAGTTCACCCTGACGAAATTCACGCAGGCTTTCGGCGGCGCTGACGATCCGATCCAGGCCATACCAGGATCGCTGCACCTCTTCAAACAGGCGTAGACCTTGCACTGTAGGATGCAGCCGACCTCGCGTACGTTCGAACAGTGTTAACCCCAGAACTTTTTCAAATCTTGCCAGCTCGCGACTGACGGTAGGCTGCGACGTATGCAGCATCCGTGCGGCTTCCGTCAGGTTGCCTGCTGTCATAATGGCGTGAAAAATTTCAATGTGGCGTAAGTTAACGGCAGGCATTGTCGATCCTCAAATAAACATCCCATATCATTTTTGCATAGACTCGCGATAAAACGATATTTTTTATTCTCTTCGTGCTGTGGCGTAATCATAAAAAAGCCAATACCGGAGCACACCATGCCACGCCCACTCAACAGCACTGATACTGACCTGACCGCAGATAACCTGCTGCGTCTGCCCGCCGAATTCGGCTGTCCAGTATGGGTTTACGATGCGCAGATTATCCGCGCGCAGATAGCCAAACTGGGTCAGTTTGATGTGGTGCGTTTTGCCCAAAAGGCCTGCTCGAATATCCATATTTTGCGTCTGATGCGTGAGCAGGGCGTGAAGGTGGATTCAGTCTCGCTGGGTGAGATTGAGCGTGCGCTGGCGGCAGGTTTTGTGCCGGAGAATGATGAAATCGTCTTTACCGCCGATATGATTGACCAGGCGACGCTGGCCCGGGTGCATGAGCTACGTATTCCTGTAAATGCCGGGTCGGTTGATATGCTGGAACAGCTGGGCCAGGTTTCGCCAGGGCATCGTGTATGGCTGCGCGTCAACCCAGGTTTTGGTCACGGGCATAGCCAGAAAACCAATACCGGCGGCGAGAACAGCAAGCACGGTATCTGGTATAGCGACCTTCCGGCAGCGCTGGAGGTGATTCAGCGTTATCAGCTGAAACTGGTGGGCATTCACATGCATATAGGTTCCGGTGTGGATTACGGCCATCTGGAGCAAGTGTGTGGCGCGATGGTGCGTCAGGTTGTTGAATTAGGTCAGGATCTGGACGCTATATCTGCGGGCGGAGGTTTGTCGATCCCGTATCGCGAAGGAGAAGAGGCGATCAACACCGATCACTACTTTGGTTTGTGGAGCGCGGCACGCGATCAAATAGCCAAACATCTGGGGCATCCGGTGAAGCTTGAGATCGAGCCAGGACGCTTTCTGGTGGCGGAAGCGGGTGTTCTGGTGGCGCAGGTGCGCAGTGTGAAAGAGATGGGCAGTCGTCACTTCGTGTTGATCGACGCTGGCTTTAACGATCTGATGCGGCCAGCAATGTACGGCAGCTATCACCATATCTCCGCACTGGCCGGGGATGGCCGCTCGCTGGATAATGCGGCGCAGATTGAGACGGTGGTTGCCGGCCCACTGTGCGAATCGGGCGATGTTTTTACCCAACAGGAAGGTGGCAAAGTCGAAACCCGTCTATTACCTGCGGTAGTGCCGGGAGATTACCTGGTATTGCATGATACCGGTGCGTATGGCGCATCGATGTCGTCGAACTACAATAGCCGCCCGCTGCTACCGGAAGTGCTGTTTGATAACGGCGTGGCGCGACTGATTCGTCGTCGCCAGACCATTGAAGAGCTACTGGCGCTGGAGCTTATCTGATTGCATGCCGGATGGCGCTACGCTTATCCGGCCTATGAAATTAACGATGGGTCTGTAGGCCGGATAAGCGAAGTCACCATCCGGCCTCTGATTACTTAAAGTACGGTCCAGGCGTTACGGAGTCACGCAACACCAGGGTGCCCGTAAACGGTGGAATGGGTTCTACGTCTTCGTCATTAGCCAGACGAATCGCCTGATCGATTGCCGTGGTTATCATGGTATCGATCGGCAGATAGACAGTGGAGAGTCCTGGCTCCAGCCATTTCGCGCTGGGCGCATCATCAAAACCGAACAGCGAAACATCCTCGGGGATCTTTAGTCCAGCCTGATGTAATGCTTTCGATGCACCTAACGCCATGTCATCGTTACAGGCGAACAGTGCGCTGAATTTCACCCCTTCATCCAACAGTTCACGACAGGCTTCATAGCCCCTGGTCATCGTTGAATCGCCGTATTTGACCTTGGTGGGTTCCCAGGGAATACCATTTTTTTCCAGCGCCTTACGATATCCCATCAACCGGGATTTACCGGTTGGCGTATGGCCGGGGACGGTGATGCAGGCAATATCACGATGTCCTTGCGAGATGAGGTAATCGACTGCCTGAAACGCCGCGTCTTCCTGTTCAAAGAAAATCGCACGGTCGCGGGCCTGGCTGACGTCGCGGTTAATGACCAGCAATGGCATATCAATGCGGGTCATCAACGACATAATCGCTTTTTCGCTCATGTAGCGGGTGTAGAGAATAATGGCGTCGCACTGTCGGTCGGCCAACATTTGAACGGCTTCCTGCTCACGCTCTGGTGTATCATGGCCGTCGGTGACAATCAGCTGTTTGCCGTGAGATTCCGTCTGGCGCGATGCCTGTTGCAGCAAACGACCAAAGTAGAATCCATCAAATGTAGACACCACCAAACCAATGCTGTTGCTGGTGCGGTTTGCCAGTGAGCGGGCTAAAAAATTAGGCCGATAATCTAACGCCTGCATGGCTTTGAAGACTTTCTGGCGCGTGCTTTCTTTAACCTGCCCCGTACCATTAAGTACGCGTGAAACGGTCGCTTTCGATACGCCAGCATGTCGTGAAACGTCTAACATCGTTGTCATGACGCAATCCTGATTAATCGTTTGACGAAGAATTTCCCGGCTCTGTCAGCGCTGAAACGGAATGCCGACGTACCAGCGTTGGGTTAAAGACGTGAGTGATTTCCGGGACCGGACGTTTTTCGGCCAGCGCCAGCGCCAGCTCGGCGGCCTGGGTTGCCATCGTCACGATAGGGTAGCGTACCGTCGTCAGCCGTGGGCGCACGTAGCGTGAAACCAGTACATCATCAAAACCAATCAGCGAGATTTCGCCCGGTACATCAATGCCATTATCGTTTAATACACCCATAGCGCCCGCCGCCATTGAGTCGTTATAGCAGGCGATAGCCGTGAAGTTTTTGCCGCGACCAAGCAGCTCAGTCATTGCCTGCTCGCCGCCGCTTTCATCGGGCTCGCCAAACGTGACCAGTCGATCGTTTACCGGAATATTGCTTTCCGCCAGCGCGTCGTAATAGCCTTGCAAACGATCTTCCGCATCTGAAATGCTGTGGTTGGAACACAGATAACCGATGCGCGTATGGCCCTGCTGAATAAGATGACGGGTTGCCAGCCAGGCACCGTAACGATCGTCCAGCGCAACGCAGCGTTGTTCGAACCCCGGTAAGATTCGGTTGATCAGTACCATACCGGGGATCTGTTTCATCAATGATGCCAGTTCGGCATCCGGGATAATTTTAGCGTGGACCACGAGGGCTGCGCAGCGGTGGCGAATAAGTTGCTCAATCGCCTGACGTTCCTTTTGTTCGTTATGGTAGCCGTTGCCAATCAGTAAAAAATTACCGGTGTTATAGGCCACCTGCTCGACAGCTTTAACCATTGCCCCAAAGAATGGATCGGACACATCACCTACTACCAGACCGACGGTTTCAGTAGATTGTTGTGCCAGCGCACGCGCGTTGGCGTTGGGGTGGTAGCTGAGTGATTCCATTGCACTCATTACAGCCAGACGCGATGCTTCGCTGGCTTTGGGGGAGTCATTGATCACTCGAGAAACGGTGGCGACTGATACACCAGCTAGTCGGGCTACATCCTTTATGGTCGCCATGATAGTACCTGTTGTGGGTAAACGCTTACATCCCGTCAGTGTTACGGAAAACGGCTGTCTGTTCAAGCAGATTGCCCGTCAGGACGCCGCAAATGTGAGCGGACACGAGCGAAGTAAGACAGAAAATTGAAAATGAAAACCTTTGCTTACACTTTGCGATGTGCTGTTGCGATTGTTCGCTGGTGAGGGGAGAGAGCGGATTGATAAAGTTGAGATCCCAGAGGTATTGATAGGTGAAATCAACTTTCGGGTTGATCACAAGATTTACACCAGCCTGCGCAGATGCGCAGGTTTTTTTTTGCGTTCAGCGTATCTGTAACAGTAACCGATAATTTACACAACTCGTTGCACTTGGGTTCATTCCTTTGCGTTTTCCAACTGGCGGAACGGCGCGGTGACGACCACAATCAAGATCCCAGAGGTATTGATTGGTGAGATTATTCGGTACGCACTTCGTACCTGTCTCTTGCACCGACCTGCGCGGATGCGCAGGTTTTTTTTCGGACTCTATTTACCCGTTACCTGTCGCGCCCATTCCCCAACTCGTATACTCTCCCATCATTGATGTTTATATAATTAATGGCACAGGGAGTTGAGATGCTATTTGGCTTTTTTCGTAAGCTGTTTCGCGTACTTTTTCGTGTTCGCGTCACGGGCGATGTCAGCGTGCTACGGGGAGAACGTGTCTTAATCACGCCTAACCATGTCTCATTTATCGATGGTATCCTGCTGGCGCTCTTTTTACCGATTCGCCCTGTGTTTGCCGTTTATACTTCTATTAGTCAGCAATGGTATATGCGCTGGCTCACTCCACTGATTGATTTTGTACCGTTAGACCCAACCAAACCGATGTCGATTAAACATCTGGTACGCCTGGTTGAACAGGGCCGTCCGGTGGTTATCTTCCCGGAAGGGCGTATTTCGACCAGCGGTTCACTGATGAAAATCTACGACGGTGCCGGGTTTGTTGCCGCAAAATCAAAGGCGACGGTGGTGCCTGTGCGTATTGAAGGCGCGGAACTGACCCATTTCAGCCGTCTGAAAGGTCTGGTTAAACAGCGATTCTTCCCGCAAATCAGCATCCATATCCTACCGCCAACGTCATTGCCGATGCCGGAAGCGCCGCGCGCGCGCGATCGTCGCAAAATGGCCGGTGAAATGCTGCATCAGATTATGATGGAAGCGCGTATGGCCGTCCGCCCGCGTGAAACGTTATACGAGTCTCTGCTGGCGGCAAAATACCGGTTTGGCGCAGGCAAAAACTGCATTGAAGATATTAATTTCACGCCGGACAGCTATCGCAAACTGCTGACGAAAACGCTGTTTGTCGCACGTATTCTGGAAAAATACAGCGCCGAGGGGGAAAGAATTGGCCTGATGCTGCCAAATGCGGGTATCAGCGCGGCGGTTATTTTTGGTGCTATTGCGCGTCGACGTATCCCGGCCATGATGAACTACACCGCGGGTGTGAAGGGGTTAACCAGCGCCATTACCGCGTCAGAAATCAAAACCATTTTTACCTCCCGGCAGTTTCTCGATAAAGGCAAGCTCTGGCATTTGCCGGAACAACTTACTCAAGTGCGCTGGGTGTACCTGGAAGACCTGAAGGCCGATGTGACCTTTGGCGATAAGCTGTGGATTTTTTCACATCTGCTGGCTCCGCACCTGGCACAGGTGAAACAGCAGCCGGAAGAGGCCGCGGTGATCCTCTTTACCTCGGGATCAGAAGGCCACCCGAAAGGTGTTGTACACAGCCATAAGAGCCTCCTGGCGAACGTCGAACAGATTAAGACGATTGCCGATTTCACCGCCGACGATCGCTTTATGTCAGCATTGCCGCTATTTCATTCCTTTGGCCTGACGGTAGGGTTATTTACGCCGTTGCTGACCGGTGCTGAAGTGTTTTTGTACCCCAGTCCGCTGCATTACCGCATCGTTCCTGAGCTGGTATATGACCGTAACTGCACCGTGTTGTTTGGTACCTCAACGTTCCTTGGCAATTATGCGCGGTTTGCTCATCCCTATGATTTCCACCGTCTGCGCTATGTTGTTGCCGGGGCCGAAAAGCTGCAAGACAGCACGAAGCAGTTGTGGCAGGAGAAATTCGGTCTCCGCGTTCTTGAAGGCTATGGGGTGACGGAGTGCGCGCCTGTGGTGTCGATTAACGTACCAATGGCGGCGAAATCGGGAACGGTAGGGCGCATTCTGCCTGGTATGGATGCCCGACTGTTGGCGGTTCCTGGTATTGAAGATGGCGGGCGTTTACAGCTGAAAGGCCCTAATATTATGAGCGGCTATCTGCGCGTCGAAAAGCCGGGTGTACTGGAAGTCCCAACCGCAGAAAATGCCCAGGGCCAGATAGAACACGGCTGGTACGATACCGGTGATGTCGTGCGCTTTGATGAAAATGGCTTTGTACAGATTCAGGGGCGCGCCAAGCGCTTTGCCAAAATCGCCGGTGAGATGGTGTCACTGGAAATGGTTGAACAACTGGCGCTGGCGGTATCTGCTGACAAAATGCATGCCACGGCTATCAAGAGCGATGCCAATAAAGGGGAAGCGCTGGTGCTGTTTACTACCGACGGCGAGCTGACCCGTGAAAAATTACTCCAGTATGCGCGCATCCACGGCATTCCAGAGCTTGCCGTACCGCGTGATATCCGCCACCTGAAACAACTCCCTCTGCTCGGCAGCGGTAAGCCAGATTTTGTCACGCTGAAAAGCTGGGTTGATGAACCGGAAAAACAACATGCGTGAGTCAGCACACACTAGCACTTCAATCTGGTCCAAAGGGATGATGTCTGTTATCGCCGCGCAGTTTTTGTCAGCGTTTGGCGATAACGCGTTGTTGTTTGCTACCCTGGCTTTGCTCAAGGCGCAGTTCTACCCGGACTGGAGTCAGCCAATCTTGCAAATGGTGTTTGTGGGCGCTTACATTCTGTTTGCCCCTTTTGTCGGGCAGGTCGCGGATAGCTTTGCGAAAGGCAGAGTGATGATGTTCGCCAACGGTCTCAAGCTGCTGGGGGCGGCGAGTATCTGTTTCGGCGTTAACCCATTTCTCGGGTATACGCTGGTGGGTATTGGCGCAGCGGCGTATTCTCCGGCCAAGTATGGCATCCTGGGTGAGCTGACGACTGGCGACAAACTGGTGAAAGCGAATGGCCTGATGGAGGCGTCAACCATTGCCGCTATCTTGCTGGGTTCTGTTGCTGGCGGTGTGCTGGCCGACTGGCATGTCATTGCTGCGCTTTCCGCCTGCGCCCTGGCCTATGCTGGTGCCGTGGTGGCTAACCTGTTTATCCCGAAACTGGCCGCGGCTCGCCCCGGTCAGTCGTGGCATTTGGGGAAAATGACGCGCAGTTTCTTCTGTGCCGCCTCTTCGCTGTGGCGTAACGGCGAAACACGTTTCTCGTTGGTAGGAACCAGCCTGTTTTGGGGCGCGGGCGTCACACTGCGTTTTCTTCTGGTGTTGTGGGTGCCGGTGGCGTTGGGCATTACCGATAACGCCACACCGACCTATCTTAACGCTATGGTGGCTATCGGGATTGTTGTGGGTGCCGGTGCGGCAGCAAAACTGGTGACGCTGGAAACGGTGTCGCGTTGCATGCCTGCGGGGATCCTGATCGGCGTGGTCGTCCTGATTTTCTCGCTCCAGCATGCGCTGTTGCCAGCCTATGCCTTACTGATGCTTATCGGCGTGTTGGGCGGTTTTTTTGTGGTGCCGTTGAATGCGTTGCTGCAGGAGCGGGGCAAGAAAAGCGTCGGTGCGGGTAATGCGATAGCGGTGCAAAACCTCGGTGAAAACAGCGCGATGTTGCTGATGCTCGGTATCTACTCACTGGCGGTGTTGGTGGGTATTCCTGCGGTAGCCATTGGCGTTGGATTTGGTGCGCTGTTTGCCCTGGCGATTACGGCGCTGTGGATTTGGCAGCGCCGCCATTAGTCTGTTGTATGCTGTTGCCGGATGGCGGCGTTGCCTTATCCGGCCTACAGGACGCTCACTTTGTAGGCCTGATAAGCGTAGCGCCATCAGGCGCTAATCGTCGCGGTGCGAGATAAGTATGCTATGAATGTGCCGGATGGCGGCGTTACCGTATACGGCCTACAGGATGCTCACTTTGTAGGCCTGATAAGCGTAGCGCCATCAGGCGCTAACTGTTACGGTGCAGGATAGGTATACACCTGATGCACCGCTTCAATCTCCGCCAGTACTTCTTCACTCAACTCCAGATGCAGGCTTTCAACGTTGGTTTTTAGCTGCTCCATCGTCGTTGCGCCCAGCAGTGTGCTGGCGACAAACGGCTGACGACGAACAAAGGCCAGCGCCATCTGCGCGGGATCAAGGTTATGGCGTTTGGCGATATCCACATAGGCAGCTACCGCTTTTTGCGTTTGCTCGCTGCTGTAGCGCGTAAAACGGCTAAACAGCGTATTGCGCGCGCCAGCAGGTTTCGCACCGTTCAGGTATTTACCGGTTAAGGTGCCAAAACCAAGGCACGAGTAGGCCAGTAGCTCAACGCCTTCATACTGGCTCACTTCGGCCAGTCCAACTTCAAAGCTGCGGTTTAGCAAGCTGTACGGGTTCTGGATAGTGGCGATACGCGGCAGGTCATGTTTGTCTGCCAGGTGCAGGTAACGCATTACGCCAAACGCCGTTTCGTTGGAAACACCGATGTAACGAATCTTACCTGCACGCTGAAACTCTGCCAACGCGTCCAGCGTATCCAGCAGGGAAACGACCGGCGCGGAGTCCGTCCAGCTATATCCCAGCTTACCAAAGCAGTTTGTCGGACGCTGCGGCCAGTGGACCTGATAGAGATCGAGATAATCGGTCTGCAGTCTTTTCAGACTGTCGTGCAGTGCCTCACGGATGTTTTTACGATCCAGCGCCTGATTCGGTCGAATACCGCTGTCATTGTTACGTGCCGGGCCGCTGACTTTAGAGGCAACGATCAGTTTTTCGCGGCTGCCGTGTTTGGCAAGCCAGTTGCCCACATAAGTTTCGGTGAGTCCCTGGGTTTCAGGGCGAGGCGGTACCGGATACATCTCGGCAACGTCGATTAAATTTATGCCTTGTGCAACGGCATAGTCGAGCTGTGCATGTGCGTCGGCTTCGCTGTTTTGTTCACCAAACGTCATTGTGCCCAGCCCCAGTGTACTGACTTCCAGCGAGCTGTGGGGTATACGGTGATATTGCATAGCCGTTTCCTTTTTATAATCACGACATAAGGATTATAAAAATGGCTGAGGGAAGGGAAAAAGGGAAGCAAAATTGTTAAGGCCAGCAGCGTGGCTGACCTTAACCATCAACGCTCAATGATTTGAGAGACTTCGTCGCGGTTAATTTGCATCGCATTGCCTTGCTGATCGTGGTAACTCACCAGACCGGTATCATCGTCAATTTCTGGTTTACCATCGGTCAGGATCATTCGACCATCTTTTGTTGCCATCACATAATCACTGCTGCATCCGGAAACGGCAAAAGCCAGCCCGACGGCGGAAATTAAAACTGCCCATTTTTTCATCTGCTTATCCTCACATGGCCTGCGTCTGACACTAGTTTAGTAATAACGCGAAGTTGTGCAGGGCGAAAGCAGTAAAATCTTAATCTGTGAGAGAGGGAAGGTGCGCAGGGAGTATTCGCTCCCCATACGGGGAGCGATAGTATCTGTCAGAGCGGATTTTTTTTATTGCGCCACAGGTTCAGAGTCTCTACAGCGATAGAGAAGAACATAGCGAAGTAAATGTATCCTTTCGGCACATGGACATCGAAGCTTTCCAGGATTAGCGTGAAGCCAACCAGTATCAGGAAAGAGAGTGCCAGCATTTTTACCGAAGGGTGACGATCAACAAACTCACCGATTGGGCGGGCTGCGAACATCATTACACCCACGGCAATCACGACGGCTGCCATCATAATAAACAGATGATCGGACAAGCCTACTGCGGTGATTACTGAGTCCAGACTGAAGATAATATCCAACAGCATGATCTGCACAATCGCGCCGAGAAAAGAGGACACGCGGGTTTTCAGCCCTTCCTCTTCGCCCTCAATGGACTCGTGGATCTCTTTACTCGCTTTCCAAATCAGGAACAATCCGCCGAGCAGAAGGATCAAATCGCGCGCTGAAATCGCCTCGCCAAACAGCTCGAATAACGGGTTAGTGAGCCGCGTTACCCAGGCGATGGATGCCAGCAGCGCCAGGCGCATCACCATCGCTGCCGCCAGCCCGATTCGTCGGGCATGATTGCGTTGTGCTGTTGGGAGTTTTGCTACAACCAGAGAAAGGAAAATAATATTGTCGATCCCGAGAACGATCTCCAGCAGCGTCAGCGTACCGAGCGCCAGCCAGGCGTTAGGATCGGTTATCCATGCAAATAACATCGAACAAAGTCCTGCCAAAAAAAAGAAGCGGTAATTATAGGCGCGTAACGCGACGGGCGAAAGGTCAGGGTGTGTTATTGAGCCTGGAATAGAAAATGCCGTTCCAGCAGTGCGCGCGTAAAGTTCTTCTTCAGGTAAAATCCGCGTGGCAGAGTCAGGATCGGTTCACCATGGGCACCGATAGCCTCGGTAAGCGCCCGGGCGTTGGCGGCTTTTGGGCGTAGTTGTAAAACTTCACCATGACGGGCGGTGATACGTTCGACGTGCCCTAACACAATCATGTCCATTAACTCTTCCCAGTCCAGACGTAACTGTCGATCTTCCTCTTCATTCGGACTCCACAACAGCGGGGAGCCAACGCGACGTTCAGCCACAGGGATGCTGCGTTCACCTTCTACGGGTATCCACAATACGCGTTTAAGCTTGTGTCGAACATGGCTGGTTTCCCAGGTCACGCCGGTATTGCCGGTTAACGGTGCCACGCAGACAAAGGTCGTTTCCAACGGTCTGCCAAGGCTATCCACAGGGATCGTTTTTAACTCCACGCCCAGCGCGGCAAAATCCTGCTCCGGTTTACTGCCCGCACTGGCCCCAAGCCAGATTTCCAGCAGCACGCCAATCCAGCCTTTGTCCCGCTTCAGATCCTTTGGCGCGACGAGTCCAGCCATCGCCGCCAGTTCTCCCAGCGTGTAGCCCGAAAGTTGCCGTGCCTGGTGCAGCAACTGGGCTTCGGATTCAGGAGGCGAAAGCAATGGATGGAGTTCTGGCATCAGGTTTACCCTTGGGTTAAAAAATGAGCAATGATTTTATACCGTGTGGACAGAGTTTATCTTTTTCCACATGCTTTATCCAATTGCATGATTTATAGTGGTTTTTATATTTTTATGTAAAGTGTTGCGCAACAGAAAACGGGGTTTTCCAATTCTGGTCACTGACAATGAACAGGATCTTACACCATGTTATCCACAGAAAGATGGGATAACTGTGAAAAACCCCCACTACTGTTTCAATTTACAGCCTTGACGTGCGACGAAAATCGAATTTTCACACAAATTGTGCCTAACTTATTGGCATAATCTGTGGATAAAACCAACGCTGGTCGATCTTTCATCAGGTCGGAGATCGTATGCGTGATGCACATCACATTTCTGCATGTTTAGCTACAGTTGTTGCTTTTAACTTAATGAATATATAAGACTATTTTTGTTATGTGACGGATGTCTTATTCAGACTGTTCCGGGTTTTCCCATAGTAATTCCGTACTTCTTCACAACTATATCCACAGAAAAGGTGAATAAAATCGCCTATGTAGCGTATCTTCTGTTTATAACTTGGCCCTTTGCTGTGAGTTATTCAATTGTTATTAGAATATCGCGCCCTTAACAGAGTGGTTTACCGCCCCTCTGGAGTGTGAAACAATCGTTTGTATATAAGGTTTATGTTGAGGTAGTCCGGTGATTGATGACGATGGCTACCGCCCGAATGTAGGGATAGTAATTTGTAACCGCCAGGGGCAGGTCATGTGGGCCCGGCGATTTGGTCAGCACTCCTGGCAATTCCCGCAAGGCGGGATAAATGCAGGAGAGACAGCAGAGCAGGCGATGTACCGGGAACTCTTTGAAGAAGTCGGTCTGAGTCGTAAAGATGTACGGATCCTTGCTTCTACTCGTAACTGGTTGCGTTACAAGTTACCGAAACGTTTGGTGCGTTGGGACACAAAGCCGGTTTGTATCGGCCAGAAACAAAAATGGTTTCTTCTGCAGTTGGTCAGCAGCGATGCTGAAATCAATATGCAAACCAGCAGTACACCTGAGTTCGACGGCTGGCGCTGGGTGAGTTACTGGTATCCGGTTCGACAGGTGGTGTCATTTAAACGCGATGTCTATCGCAGGGTGATGAAAGAATTCGCAAGTGTTGTGATGGCGCTTCAGGAGAGCACTCCTAAGCCGCAAAGCGCACCTGCGTACAGACGTAAAAGAGGTTAAGCTACGCAAATTATGCTCACCCGCCTGCGCGAAATAGTCGAAAAGGTGGCCAGTGCCCCACGTCTCAATGAGGCGTTGAATATTCTGGTTACTGACATCTGTCTTGCGATGGATACAGAGGTCTGCTCGGTCTACCTGGCCGATCACGACCGACGCTGTTATTACCTGATGGCGACCCGAGGACTTAAAAAACCACGCGGTCGCACTGTTGCACTGGCGTTTGATGAAGGGATCGTTGGCCTGGTTGGCAGGCTGGCGGAACCTATCAACCTCGCCGATGCGCAAAAACACCCCAGCTTTAAATATATTCCTTCGGTGAAAGAGGAACGTTTTCGTGCGTTCTTAGGCGTACCGATCATCCAGCGGCGCCAGTTATTAGGCGTCCTGGTGGTACAGCAACGTGAGTTGCGCCAGTACGACGAAAGCGAAGAATCTTTTCTGGTTACGCTTGCCACACAGATGGCCGCTATTCTGTCTCAGTCGCAGTTAACCGCGCTATTTGGGCAATACCGGCAAACGCGTATCCGCGCGTTGCCTGCCGCACCCGGTGTGGCGATCGCTGAAGGCTGGCAGGATGCCACGCTGCCGCTGATGGAGCAGGTGTATCAGGCTTCAACGTTGGACCCGGTGCTTGAGCGTGAACGTCTGACTGGCGCACTGGAAGAAGCCGCGAATGAATTTCGCCGCTACAGTAAGCGTTTTGCTGCCGGGGCACAGAAAGAGACGGCGGCAATTTTTGATCTCTATTCGCACCTGCTCTCCGATACCCGTCTACGCCGCGAGTTGTTTGCAGAAGTGGATAACGGCTCGGTGGCCGAGTGGGCGGTTAAGACGATCATTGAGAAGTTTGCCGAACAGTTTGCCGCGCTAAGCGATAACTATCTTAAAGAACGCGCCGGGGATTTGCGCGCCTTGGGGCAGCGTCTGCTGTTCCATCTTGATGACTCTGTTCAGGGACCGAATGCCTGGCCGGAACGTTTCGTGCTGGTGGCGGATGAGCTGTCTGCCACTACGCTGGCGGAACTTCCCCAGGACCGGTTGGTAGGGGTTGTCGTCAGGGATGGTGCCGCCAACTCTCACGCGGCGATTATGGTTCGTGCGCTGGGGATCCCGACCGTAATGGGGGCTGATATCCAGCCGTCTGTGTTGCACCGCCGCACGTTGGTGGTGGACGGTTATCGTGGCGAACTGTTGGTTGATCCGGAGCCGGTATTAATCCAGGAATATCAGCGTCTCATTAGTGAAGAGATCGAACTGAGCCGCCTGGCGGAAGATGATGTTAATCAACCGGCGCAGTTGAAAAGCGGCGAGCGCGTGAAGGTGATGCTCAACGCGGGGCTAAGCCCGGAACATGAAGAGAAGTTAGGTAGCCGAATTGACGGTATCGGGCTGTATCGTACTGAAATCCCGTTCATGCTGCAAAGCGGCTTTCCATCTGAAGAAGAGCAAGTTGCGCAGTATCAGGGCATGCTGCAGATGTTTAACGATAAGCCCGTAACTCTGCGTACGCTGGATGTCGGGGCCGATAAACAACTGCCGTACATGCCCATCAGCGAAGAGAATCCATGCCTTGGCTGGCGGGGTATCCGCATAACGCTCGATCAACCGGAGATCTTTTTGATCCAGGTTCGCGCCATGCTGCGTGCGAATGCGGCAACCGGAAACCTGAGCATTTTACTGCCGATGGTGACCAGTATTGATGAAGTGGATGAAGCGCGACGCCTGATAGAACGTGCCGGACGCGAAGTGGAAGAGATGATCGGCTACGAGATCCCAAAACCACGCATTGGCATCATGCTGGAAGTCCCGTCGATGGTGTTTATGTTGCCGCATTTGGCAAACAGGATCGATTTTATCTCGGTCGGGACCAACGACCTGACCCAGTATATTTTGGCTGTCGATCGGAACAACACGCGCGTTGCCAGCATTTATGACAGCCTGCATCCGGGGATGTTACGTGCGCTGGCGATGATTGCGCAGGAAGCGGAGAAAAGCGGCATCGATTTGCGATTGTGTGGTGAAATGGCGGGCGACCCGATGTGTGTCACCATCCTTATTGGGCTTGGTTTCCGTCATTTATCGATGAACGGGCGTTCTGTAGCACGTGTGAAATACCTGCTGCGCCATATCGATTTTGACGAAGCGCAAACGCTGGCGCAGCGCAGCCTGGAAGCGCAACTGGCGACGGAAGTACGCCATCAGGTGGCGGCCTTTATGGAGCGCCGTGGCATGGGGGGATTGATTCGCGGAGGATTGTAGGCCTGATAAGCGTAGCGCCATCAGGCAATACGGGGGGTAAAGATTACCTATACAGATCTTTTACATCTTCCCGGCATCCGCTGCGATCCCCTTGTGCTATCATTCGCACCTTTGGAGCGCCTGCATTATGCAGGCGCGCTTATCAATTGCTGTCTGACTTCAGCGAAATAACAAGAACTTGTGGTGACAGATGACCAGTAGCTATCTGCATTTTCCGGATTTCGATCCGGTCATTTTCTCAATTGGACCCGTCGCGCTTCACTGGTACGGCATGATGTACCTGGTGGGGTTTATTTTTGCGATGTGGCTGGCGACGCGCCGGGCTAATCGCCCGGGTAGTGGCTGGACCAAAAACGAAGTAGAAAACTTACTTTATGCAGGCTTCCTCGGGGTCTTCCTCGGCGGGCGTATTGGCTACGTGCTGTTCTATAACTTCCCGCTGTTCCTTGATAATCCGCTGTATCTGTTCCGCGTCTGGGATGGGGGCATGTCCTTCCATGGCGGGCTTATCGGGGTGATCCTGGTGATGATTATCTTCGCCAAACGCACCAAGCGTACATTCTTCCAGGTTTCTGATTTTATTGCTCCACTGATTCCGTTTGGTTTGGGCGCAGGTCGTCTGGGTAACTTTATTAACGGTGAACTGTGGGGACGCGTCGACCCGAACTTCAAGTATGCCATGTTGTTCCCTGGCTCCCGTACTGAAGATATTTTATTGCTGCAAACCAACCCACAGTGGCAGTCTATTTTTGACACATACGGTTCTTTGCCTCGCCATGCCTCACAGCTTTATGAGATGGCGCTGGAAGGGGTTGTGCTGTTTATCATTCTTAACCTGTTTATTCGCAAACCTCGTCCGATGGGCTCGGTTTCCGGTCTGTTCCTGATTGGCTATGGCGCATTTCGTATTATCGTCGAATTCTTCCGCCAGCCGGATGCACAGTTTACCGGCACATGGGTCCAGTACATCAGCATGGGGCAGATCCTGTCTATCCCGATGATTGTCGCAGGTATTATTATGATGGTTTGGGCGTATCGTCGCAGCCCGCAGCAACACGTTTCCTGAGGAACCATGAAACAGTATTTAGAACTGATGCAAAAAGTGCTGGATGAAGGCACACAGAAAAACGACCGCACCGGAACCGGAACGCTTTCCATTTTTGGTCATCAGATGCGTTTTAATCTGCAGGAAGGGTTTCCTCTGGTTACGACTAAACGCTGCCATTTACGCTCGATTATCCATGAGTTGTTGTGGTTTTTGCAGGGCGACACCAACGTTGCCTACCTGCATGAAAACAACGTCTCAATCTGGGATGAATGGGCTGATGAGAACGGTAATTTAGGTCCGGTGTACGGCAAACAGTGGCGTGCATGGCCAACACCGGATGGCCGTCATATTGACCAGATCACGACGGTGCTGAACCAGTTGAAAAACGACCCGGATTCCCGTCGTATTATCGTTTCCGCGTGGAACGTAGGCGAACTGGATAAGATGGCGTTGGCACCGTGTCATGCGTTTTTCCAGTTCTACGTGGCGGATGGCAAACTCTCTTGCCAACTGTATCAGCGTTCATGCGATGTGTTCCTCGGTCTGCCGTTCAATATTGCCAGCTACGCCTTACTGGTTCACATGATGGCGCAGCAGTGCGATCTTGAAGTCGGTGATTTTGTCTGGACTGGCGGCGACACGCACCTGTACAGCAACCATATGGATCAAACACATCTGCAGCTTAGCCGTGAGCCACGCGCGTTGCCGAAGTTGGTTATCAAACGTAAACCCGATTCAATTTTCGACTATCGTTTCGACGACTTCGAAATTGAGGGTTACGATCCGCACCCAGGCATTAAAGCACCGGTCGCTATCTGATCGGGGTTAATCCTGTCACAACCGGCGCCTTACGCGTCGGTTTTTTTTGCCTTACATTCCATTCTGCGGCGCTGATTCCTGAAGTTTTGCAACGTGATGCAATACGATAAATATTCTCCGTAGCTTGCCGAAGAAGCTGAATTTCCCTCTCGTTATTAATTTCTCTCACGCCATACTGGCTGCATGAAAAAACAACAAGGCTACACGCTTCTCGAAACCCTGATTGCAATACTGATTGTCGCGGTGCTTGGCGCATCGGGGTTGTACGGTTGGCAGCGCTGGCAACAACAGCAGCGGTTATGGCAAACAGCCAGCCAGGTGCGGGATTACCTGCTGCAATTGCGTGAAGATGCTAACTGGCGCAATCGTGATCACGTCATCAACGTGCTCCGCGAAGGGGGGACATGGTGTCTGGCAAGCTCAGCGACGTCACAAACTTCGTGTCAGCCTGTTTCACCGTTGATATTTACGCCACTCTGGGCTGATGTCGAGATGGCAGAGATAACGCCGTCACTGGCTTTTTTCGGCCTACGTAATACCGCATGGGCCGGGCATATCTATCTGAAGAATGCTGCAGGTGAATGGCGTGTGGTGGTGTCTGGTTGGGGACGAATCAGGCTTTGCGAACGCGGTGAGGCGGATCAATGTCGGTAAGTGAACGTGGTTTTTCACTGCTTGAGGTGCTTATCGCTATGGTGATAAGCAGCATTTTACTCCTCAGCGCTGCGCGATTTTTACCTGCGCTGCAGCGAGAGATTTTGCATAACACTCGTCAGCTAGTGCTTGAAGATGAGCTTTGGCAGCGGATCTATACCGTGGCGAAGCATCTCCAGCGGGCTGGCTATTGTCGGGGAAACTGTATCGGAGAAGGGCTGATGATATCAGCCGCGGGAGACTGTGTGATTGCACGCTGGGATGCCAACAGCAACGGTGTCTGGGAAGATACTCCGGCAAAGGAGGCCGATGTCGTTGGGTTTCGTGTTCAAGATAAGGTGCTGGAAACCTTGCGTGGTGCAACAACCTGCGTGGGAAAAGGTTGGGAGAAAATGACCGATCCGAATTCTATTCAGATTGAGGTATTTCAGGTGGAGCGCCTGAATATTAACGGATTTGCGCCAGTGCTTTCGTTGCACCTGCGCGGGAGAAGCAACGCCGATCCTCAAAAGGTCATTGAGGCATTCTATGGCGTCACAGGATTCAATCTGTGAACCGTGAGCGAGGTGTTTCATCGCTTGCAATGGTGCTTTTACTCCTGGTACTCGGCAGTCTGTTGCTGCAAGGCGTGAGCCGACAGGAGGCGAGTTTTGCGTCGCGGGTGGCAACGGAAAGCCAGTCGCTACAACATCAGGCAGTGGTGCAATCCGCCATGGAATGGGCACGTATGCAGCCCTGGAGTTTGCAGATGGCAACGCAGTGTCGACGCTATACCACGCAGGGGGCGACAGTCTGCCTGCGTGTGCTCGACGACGATCTTGTGCTGCTTATTGCGCAATATGAAGGTATATCGTTATGGCGTCAGGGGATGATTATCGAGGGTACTATCGAATTCTCAGCGCATGGCTGGAGCGATTTCTGCCCGTTAAAGGTGCTGGCGCTATGTCTGATACCCTGAACAGACAGCGTGGTTTTAGCCTGCCGGAAGTGATGTTGGCAATGGTGCTGATGATTATGATCGTGACCGCGCTTTCGGGATATCAGCGGGCGCTGATGAAGAGCTTTTTAGTCAGAAGCCAGCATCAACAATTGTGGCATCACGCCTGGCAGCAAACACAGTTGCATGTGTTTTCACCACCTTTAAACTGGCAAATTAACCGAATGCAGACAACGGTAGCGGGATGTGTCAGCATCAATGTTAAAATTACTTCCCCTCTGGGCAGGCAGGGTCAGATGACACGACTGCACTGCCCAAATCGTCAGTAGTCAGGAGTCGCTATGTTAAGGGTCTACCACTCCAATCGTCTGGATGTGCTGGAAGCGTTGATGGAATATATCGTTGAGCGCGAGCGGCTGGACGACCCCTTTGAGCCCGAGATGATCCTGGTTCAAAGCACCGGTATGGCGCAGTGGTTGCAAATGACTCTGGCACAGAAGTTTGGTATTGCCGCTAACATTGATTTCCCGCTGCCAGCGAGTTTTATCTGGGATATGTTTGTGCGCGTATTGCCGGATATCCCAAAAGAAAGCGCATTCAGCAAACAGAGCATGAGCTGGAAGCTGATGACGCTGCTCCCCCAATTGCTGAATAACGATGAGTTCGCACTGTTACGCCACTATCTCACCGACGACACAGACAAACGTAAGCTGTTTCAGCTTTCATCACGCGCCGCGGATTTGTTCGACCAGTATTTAGTCTACCGTCCTGAATGGCTGACGCAGTGGGAGGCGGGGCAGCAGGTGGAAGGATTAGGGGATGCTCAGGCCTGGCAAGCGCCATTGTGGAAAGCACTGGTGGAATACACGGCTGAACTGGGACAGCCACGCTGGCATCGTGCCAATTTATATCAGCGGTTTATTCAGACCCTGGAAAGTACGTCTGACTGCCCACAAGGCTTACCCTCGCGCGTCTTTATCTGTGGTATCTCCGCGCTACCGCCCGTGTATCTGCAGGCATTACAAGCGCTGGGTAAGCACATTGATATTCATCTGCTTTTTACCAATCCCTGTCGTTACTACTGGGGAGATATTAAAGACCCCGCTTATCTGGCTAAACTGTTGGCGCGTCAGCGTCGGCATAGCTTTGAAGAACGACATTTACCGCTGTTTCGCGATAGTCAGAATGCTGAAGGACTGTTTAACAGCGATGGTGAGCAGGATGTGGGGAATCCGATGTTGGCCTCATGGGGAAAACTCGGACGTGACTACATATATCTGCTTTCGGAACTGGAAAACAGCCAGGAGCTGGATGCGTTTGTCGATATCATCCCTGATAACCTTTTGCATAATATTCAGTCAGATATTCTTGAGCTAGACAGTCGGGCTGTGGCGGGAGTCAGTCTGGAGGAGTATTCACGTAGCGACAATAAACGGTTGCTTGAGCCGAATGATACTAGTGTGACGTTCCATGTCTGTCATAGCCCACAACGCGAAGTGGAAATACTCCACGACCGGTTGCTGGCAATGCTGGAAGCGGACCCAACGCTGACGCCGCGCGACATCATCGTGATGGTGGCGGATATCGACAGCTACAGTCCATTTATTCAGGCTGTCTTTGGCAGTGCACCGGCCGACCGTTACCTGCCGTATGCTATTTCCGATCGCCGAGCGCGTCAGTCTCACCCCGTGTTACAGGCGTTCATTAGCCTGCTTTCGCTACCGGATAGCCGCTTTGTTTCGGAGGATGTGCTGGCATTACTGGATGTGCCTGTGCTGGCTGCGCGTTTCAACATCAATGAAGAAGGGCTGCGCTATCTTCGTTTGTGGGTCAATGAGTCTGGAATTCGCTGGGGCATTGATGATGACAACGTGCGCGAACTCGCGCTTCCCCCAACTGGCCAGCATACCTGGCAATTTGGTTTAACACGTATGCTGCTGGGCTATGCGATGGAAAGCGCACAGGGTGAGTGGCAGTCGGTATTGCCCTATGATGAGTCCAGTGGTTTGATTGCCGAGTTAGTCGGGCATTTGGCCTCGCTGCTAATGCAGCTTAATCTCTGGCGCCGGGAGCTGGCAGTAGAGCGTCCGTTGGCGGTGTGGCTGCCTGTTTGTCGCGAAATGCTGAATGATTTCTTCCTGCCGGATGCTGATACCGAAGCCGCGATGACGCTGATTGAACAGCAGTGGCAGGCCATTATTGGCGAAGGTTTGGGAGCCGAGTATGACGGTGCCATACCGCTTTCGTTGTTGCGTGATGAGCTGGCACAGCGACTCGATCAGGAACGAATCAGCCAGCGTTTCCTGGCCGGGCCTGTCAATATCTGTACGCTGATGCCGATGCGCTCCATTCCTTTCAAAGTGGTGTGTCTGCTTGGTATGAACGATGGCGTTTATCCGCGCCAGCTTGCGCCGCTGGGCTTTGATCTGATGAGCCAAAAACCGAGGCGTGGTGACCGAAGCCGCCGTGATGATGACCGCTATCTGTTCCTGGAAGCGCTGATTTCGGCGCAGCAAACGCTCTATATCAGCTATATCGGCCGCTCAATCCAGGATAACAGTGAGCGCTTCCCGTCGGTGCTGGTGCAGGAACTTATGGATTACATTGGGCAAAGCCACTATTTGCCGGGCGATGAATTACTCACTAGCGATCAAAGCGAAGCGAAAGTAAAAGCGCACATTACCCGTTTACATACCCGTATGCCCTTTGATGCTCAAAACTATCTGCCTGGTGAGCAGCAAAGTTATGCGCGCGAGTGGTTGCCTGCGGCAAGCCTGTCAGGTAAAGCGCATACGGACTTTGTCCAGCCGCTCCCCTTTGAAATGCCTGAAACCCTGACGCTGGATACGCTACAACGCTTTTGGGCTCATCCGGTGCGGGCGTTTTTCCAGATGCGCCTGAGGGTAAATTTCCGCTCTGAAGAGAGCGAGATCCCGGAAACTGAACCCTTTATCCTTGAAGGGCTTAGCCGCTATCAGCTTAATCAGCAGTTGCTTAACACGCTGGTCGAAGAACACGATGCAGAACGTTTGTTCCGCCGCTTCCGCGCTGCGGGGTCGCTTCCCTATGGTGCATTTGGCGAGATTCTCTGGGATACACAACACCAGGAGATGCAGTCGCTGGCTGAGCGCATTATTGCCTGTCGTCAGCCCAGCCAAAGCATGGAAATTGACCTGACCTGTAATGGTGTACAAATTACGGGTTGGCTCCCGCAGGTACAAGAAGACGGATTGTTGCGCTGGCGCCCATCTCTGATAAGCGTTTCGCAGGGTGTGCAACTTTGGCTGGAACATCTTGTCTATTGTGCCAGTGGCGGCACGGGAGAAAGCCGGTTGTTCTTGCGTAAAGACGGTGAGTGGCGTTTCCCTCCGCTGGAAGTTGAACAGGCGTTACAGTATCTGTCGCAACTTATTGAGGGATATCGGGAAGGCATGTCATCACCGCTACTGGTATTACCGGAAAGTGGTGGGGCGTGGATAAAAACCTGTTATGACGCCGTAAATGATGCCATGTTAGATGACGATGATACGTTGCAAAAAGCGCGCAGTAAGTTTTTGCAGGCCTATGAAGGCAATATGATGGTCCGTGGTGAAGGTGATGATATCTGGTATCAACGCCTGTGGCGTCAACTGGAACCTGAAACTCTGGAGACTATTGTTTTACAGTCTCAACGTTATCTGTTACCGATTTTTCGATTTAATCAGTCGTGACGATTGTATAAAAATTGCGCAATTTGATGGCTTCCACTATGATGCGCTTTCTGTCACGGACTGATTCTTACAAAGAGAAGAGGCTGACGCGTTCAGCACAGAGTCTTGCCCTGTTCAGACCACGCTAAATGCGTTGTTTGCAGTGAACAGGTGAATACGTTAATGATGAGGTTTGTGAATGCCCCGCAGCACCTGGTTCAGCGCATTACTGTTGTTCGTCGCCTTTTGGGCACCCGTAAGTCAGGCAGATACCGGTTGGCAGCCTTTAGCTGAAACCATCCGTAAAAGCGATAAAGATACCCGCCAGTATCAGGCTGTGCGCCTTGATAATGGCATGGTCGTGTTGTTGGTATCCGATCCTCAGGCCGTGAAATCCCTCTCTGCACTGGTGGTGCCTGTCGGCTCGCTGGAAGATCCGGACGATCATCAGGGGCTGGCACATTACCTTGAACACATGTGTCTGATGGGGTCGAAAAAATACCCACAGCCGGACAGCTTGGCCGAGTTTCTGAAAATGCACGGCGGTAGCCATAATGCCAGCACTGCGCCTTACCGCACCGCTTTCTATCTTGAAGTCGAAAATGACGCGCTGGTCGGGGCGGTAGATCGTCTGGCGGATGCGATTGCCGATCCGTTGCTGGATAAAAAATATGCCGATCGCGAGCGAAATGCCGTTAATTCTGAGCTGACGTTGGCGCGTACCCGAGACGGTATGCGTATGGCACAGGTGAGTGCGGAGACGATCAACCCGGCGCACCCTGGTTCGCGCTTCTCCGGCGGAAATCTGGAAACGTTGAGCGATAAGCCGGGTAACCCGGTGTTGAAAGCGTTACTGACATTCCATGAAAAGTACTACTCCGCTAACCTGATGAAGGCGGTGATTTACAGCAATAAACCGTTGCCAGAGTTGGCGAAGATAGCTGCTGACACCTTTGGACGCGTGCCAAACAGAAATATCGAAAAACCGGAAATAACCGTCCCGGTTGTCACCGACGCGCAAAAGGGCGTCATCATCCACTATGTTCCCGCGATGCCGCGTAAAGTGCTGCGCGTTGAGTTTCGTATCGATAACAACAGCGCACAGTTCCGCAGCAAAACCGATGAGCTGGTGACCTACCTGATTGGTAATCGCAGCCCGGGAACGTTGTCTGACTGGTTGCAAAAGCAGGGATTAGTTGAGGGCATTCGTGCGGACTCCGATCCTGTCGTTAATGGCAACAGCGGTGTGTTAGCGATTTCCGCGACGTTAACCGACAAAGGGTTGGCAAATCGAGATGAGGTTGTTGCCGCAATTTTTAGCTATCTCAATCTGTTACGTGAAAAAGGTGTCGATAAACGCTATTTTGACGAGCTGGCGCACGTGCTGGATCTCGACTTCCGTTACCCCTCTATCACCCGTGATATGGACTACGTTGAATGGTTGGCGGATACCATGATCCGTGTTCCCGTGGAACATACGCTCGATGCAGTAAACATTGCCGACCAGTACGATGCCAAAGCCGTTGAGCAACGGCTAGCGATGATGACGCCGCAGAATGCGCGCATCTGGTATATCAGTGAGAAAGAGCCACACAATAAAACCGCTTATTTTGTCGATGCGCCTTATCAGGTAGATAAAATCAGTGAGAAAACATTCGCCGACTGGCAGAAAAAAGCGCAGGGCATTGCGCTGTCGTTGCCGGAGCTGAACCCGTATATTCCAGATGATTTCACGCTGATTAAGACGGATAAAAAATATGCTCATCCGGAGCTGATCGTTGATGAGCCTGATTTACGCGTGGTGTATGCCCCGAGTCAATATTTTGCCAGCGAGCCAAAGGTTGATGTCAGCGTGATACTGCGTAACCCGAAAGCGATGGACAGTGCCAGAAACCAGGTCTTATTCGCCCTGAACGATTATCTGGCGGGTATTGCACTCGACCAGTTAAGTAACCAGGCCGCAGTGGGTGGTATTGGTTTTTCTACTAACGCTAATAACGGGCTGATGCTCAATGCCAATGGCTATACTCAGCGTTTGCCACAGCTTTTTCAGGCGCTGCTGAGCGGTTATTTCAGTTACACCTCAACAGATGAACAGCTGGAACAGGCGAAATCCTGGTATGCCCAGATGATGGACTCTGCGGAGAAAGGCAAAGCCTACGATCAGGCGATCATGCCGGTTCAGATGCTGTCCCAGGTACCGTACTTTTCACGTGATGAACGGCGTGAGCTGTTGCCATCTATTACGTTGAAAGAAGTGATGGCCTACCGTGACACCTTAAAAGCCGGTGCGCGTCCCGAATTCCTGGTGATCGGCAATATGAGTGAAACTCAGGCAAAAACCATGGCTCGGGATATCCAGAAGCAGCTTGGTGCGAATGGCTCACAGTGGTGCCGAAACAAAGATGTTGTGGTAGACAAGAAGCAGTCAGTCATCTTTGAAAAAGCGGGCAGTAGTACGGATTCAGCGCTGGCGGCGGTGTTTGTACCCACCGGCTATGACGAGTACACCAGCTCGGCTTACAGCGCGATGTTAGGACAGATTGTTCAACCGTGGTTCTACAATCAACTGCGTACTGAAGAGCAATTAGGTTATGCCGTCTTTGCTTTCCCAATGAGCGTTGGCCGCCAGTGGGGAATGGGCTTCCTGTTGCAAAGCAGTGACAAGCAACCGTCCTATCTCTGGGAACGCTATAAGGCATTTTTCCCGACGGCGGAAGCGAAGCTGCGGGCGATGAACGCTGATGAGTTTGCACAAATTCAGCAGGCGATCATCGCGCAAATGCTGCAGGCTCCGCAAACTTTGGGGGCCGAAGCCTCTCAGTTAAGCAAAGATTTCGATCGCGGCAATATGCGCTTCGATTCACGTGATAAAATCGTGGCTCAGATTAAACTGCTGACGCCGCAAAAGCTTGCCGACTTCTTCCATCAGGCGGTGGTTGAGCCGCAAGGCATGGCGATACTGTCACAGGTTTCCGGTAGCCAGAATGGGAAAGCAGAATATGTGCACCCGGAAGGCTGGAAAGTGTGGCAGACCGTCAGCGCGTTGCAGCAAACCTTACCCCTGATGAGTGAAAAGAATGAATGATGCCGCTGAGCCCCTTGATCCCCTACGCTTGCCCCTGACGGGCGAGCGTCTGATTGAAGCCTCCGCAGGCACCGGTAAGACCTTTACCATCGCCGCCCTGTATTTACGTTTACTGCTTGGACTGGGCGGCCCTGCCGCCTTTCCTCGTCCTCTGACTGTTGAAGAGCTGCTCGTGGTTACTTTCACAGAAGCTGCGACAGAAGAGCTGCGAGGTCGAATTCGTAGCAACATTCATGAACTACGCATCGCCTGCCTGCGTGAAACCACGGATAACCCGCTCTACGCTCGTTTGTTGGAAGAAATCGCCGATAAAAAGCAGGCCGCACAGTGGTTGTTATTGGCTGAAAGGCAGATGGATGAAGCCGCGGTGTTTACCATCCACGGTTTTTGTCAGCGCATGCTTAGTCTGAATGCCTTTGAGTCAGGCATGTTGTTTGAACAGCAGTTGATTGAGGATGAGTCGCTGCTGCGCTATCAGGCCTGCGCAGACTTCTGGCGTCGACATTGTTACCCGCTGCCTCGCGACATTGCACAGGTTGTTTTTGAAACGTGGAAAGGTCCACAGGCGCTGCTGAGGGATATCGATCGCTACCTGCAGGGTGAATCCCCGGTGATTAAAGCGCCACCGCCAGCCGATGAAACGCTGGCAGCCCGGCACGAAAAAATTCTGGCGCGTATCGACCAGATTAAGCAGCAATGGCGAGATTCCGTTGCTGAACTGGACGGTTTACTGGAAGCATCCGGGATCGACAGACGTAAATTTAATCGTGGTAATCAGGGAAAGTGGATCGAAAAGATCAGCGCCTGGGCACAGGAAGAAACCCGAAGCTACCAGCTTCCTGACGCACTGGAGAAATTCTCTCAGCGTTTTCTGGAAGACCGCACCAAAGCTGGTGGTGTAACCCCTCAACATCCGCTGTTTGTCGCGATTGATGAACTGCTGAGTGAACCGCTGACAATCCGCGATCTGGTGATCACCCGGGCATTGTCGGAAATCCGCGAGACGGTTGCACAGGAGAAACGCCGACGCGGTGAGCTTGGTTTTGACGATATGCTCAGTCGCCTGGACGCGGCGCTGCGTAGCGAAAGCGGCGATGCGCTGGCGGCGGCCATTCGTACCCGTTTCCCGGTGGCGATGATTGATGAATTCCAGGATACCGACCCGCAGCAATACCGTATTTTCCGCCGTATCTGGCAGCATCAACCGGGTACAGCGTTGTTGCTGATAGGCGATCCTAAACAGGCTATTTACGCCTTTCGTGGCGCGGATATTTTTACCTACATGAAGGCGCGTAGCGAAGTCAGCGCGCACTATACGCTTGATACTAACTGGCGTTCGGCCCCTGGCATGGTTAACAGTGTCAATACGTTGTTCAGCCAGATGAGCGACGCTTTTATGTTCCGCGAAATCCCTTTTAGCCCGGTGAGGTCCGCAGAGAAAAATCAGTCGCTACGGTTTGTGCTGGAAGGGGAAACGCAGCCGGCGATGAGTATGTGGCTGATGGAAGGGGACAGTTGCGGTGTGGGTGATTATCAGAACTTTATGGCCCAGGTGTGTGCGACACAAATTCGCGATTGGCTTAAAGCCGGGCACTCTGGCGAAGCGTTGCTGGTCAGCGGTAAAACGTCCAGGCCGGTACGCGCGTCTGATATCAGCGTACTGGTGCGCAGCCGTCAGGAGGCGGCGCTGGTACGCGATGCGTTGACGCAACTGGCCATCCCATCGGTGTATCTTTCTAACCGTGACAGCGTCTTTGATACGCTGGAAGCCCAGGAACTGCTGTGGGTTCTGCAGGCAGTGATGACGCCGGAGCGTGAAAATACGCTGCGTAGTGCGTTGGCAACCTCAATGATGGGATTGAATGCGCAGGATATTGAAGCGCTGAATACTGACGAAAAAGCCTGGGATGCGGTTGTTGAGGAATTTGATAGCTACCGACAGATCTGGAATCGACGCGGCGTGATGCCCATGCTGCGCGCGCTGATGTCCGCTCGCCATATTGCGGAAAACCTGTTGGCAACGGCAGGGGGCGAACGCCGTCTGACCGACATTTTGCATATCAGCGAGCTGTTGCAGGAGGCGGGGGCGCAACTGGAAAGCGAGCATGCGCTGGTACGCTGGTTATCGCAACATATTCTGGAGCCCGACAGCAATGCGTCCAGCCAGCAGCTCAGGCTGGAAAGTGATAAGCATCTGGTCAAAATCGTCACTATCCATAAATCGAAAGGGCTGGAATATCCACTCGTCTGGCTGCCGTTTATCACGAATTTTCGCGTCCAGGATCAGGCGTTCTATCACGATCGCAGTTCGTTTGAAGCCGTGCTGGATCTCAGCGAAGCGGATGAAAGCGTTGAACTGGCAGAGGCTGAACGTCTGGCAGAAGACTTGCGCTTGCTTTACGTCGCGCTCACCCGCTCGGTCTGGCACTGTAGTCTTGGCGTGGCACCGTTGGTGCGCCGTCGGAGCGATAAGAAAGGTGATACCGATGTGCATCAAAGTGCTCTTGGTCGCCTGTTGCAACGGGGTGAACCAATGGATGCCGCAGGTTTGCGTAGCGCTATTGAGGCGCTGTGCGGTGAGGATATCGCCTGCCTGACGCCGAATGAACCGGATGGAGAGCGCTGGCAGGTTGTACAGCCTGCCAGTTCTACGTTGAATGCAAAAATGCTGCAACGAACGCCTGGTGACAGTTGGCGTGTTACAAGCTATTCCGGTCTGCAACAGCGTGGGCATGGTATTGCACAGGATCTGATCCCACGCCTGGATATCGACGCGGCAGGTGTTGGTGAAACCATTGAGGAATCGGGCCTTACGCCACACCAGTTTCCTCGCGGCGCGTCACCGGGGACATTTTTGCATAGCTTGTTTGAAGATCTGGATTTCACCCAGCCGGTTGAGCCAATGTGGGTACAAGAAAAGCTTGCGCTTGGCGGATATGACGCGCACTGGGAGCCCGTTCTGACGCAGTGGCTGGATACTATTTTGCATGCGCCGCTCAATGAAACCGGTGTGAGTTTGAGCGATCTTTCTGCGCGTGAAAAACAGGTGGAGATGGAGTTTTACCTGCCGATTTCGCAACCGCTGGTGGCCGACCAGCTCGATGCAGTGCTCCGTAAATACGATCCTCTTTCGGCTGGCTGCCCGCCGCTGGACTTTATGCAGGTACGCGGCATGCTGAAAGGGTTTATTGACCTGGTGTTCCGCCACCAGGGGCGGTATTACCTGCTCGACTACAAGTCAAACTGGCTGGGTGAAGACAGTTCTGCGTATACCCAGCAGGCAATGGCCTCAGCCATGCAGGCGCACCGCTACGATCTGCAGTATCAGTTGTATACCCTGGCGCTGCACCGTTATCTGCGTCATCGCATCGCTGATTATGACTATGAACACCATTTTGGCGGCGTTATCTATCTTTTCCTGCGCGGCGTCGACGGCAACGATCCGCAGCAGGGAATTTACGCCACCCGACCCAATGGGGAATTGATCGCGTTGATGGACGAGATGTTTGCCGGTGCGGCTCTGGAGGAGATGCAATGACAATCCAGAAACGATTGCTGGAGGCCGTAGAGCAAAAACAGCTCCGTCCTCTGGATGCACAGTTTGCGCTGGCGGTTGCAGGAAATGACAACCCTGCCGTTACGCTGGCGGCGGCTCTGCTCAGCCGTGACGCGGGCGAGGGGCACGTTTGCTTACCGCTTTCCCGACTATCTTTACGCGAAGATGCCCATCCACTGTTGAGCGCCTGGCTGTGCGAGGCCGGTGAACCGGAAGATTGGTCGGAATGCCTGCTGGCCTCCGCTGCGGTAAGTCACGGCGAACAGCCAACGCCGCTGGTGTTATATGACAATCGCCTGTATTTGAACCGTATGTGGAATAACGAACGCGCGGTGGCCCGTTTTTTCAGTGAGGTAAACCAGGCCATTGAGGTGGATGAGCCTCGGTTGATCCGCACGCTGGAAGCGCTCTTCCCGCCATCGGAAGGCGTGAACTGGCAAAAAGTGGCGGCTGCTGTGGCGCTGACCCGCCGTATATCGGTGATCTCCGGGGGACCTGGCACCGGTAAAACGACAACGGTAGCCAGACTGCTGGCAGCATTGATACAGATGGCGGAGGGGGAGCGTTGTCGCATCCGTCTGGCAGCACCGACGGGAAAAGCGGCAGCACGTCTGACGGCATCGCTGGGGGCGGCACTGCGTGAGTTACCGCTGACCGATGAGCAAAAGAAACGTATTCCTGATGATGCCAGCACGCTGCACCGGTTGTTAGGTGCACAGCCAGGCAGCCAGCGTCTGCGCCATCATGCGGGTAATCCGCTGCATCTGGACGTGCTGGTGGTGGACGAAGCTTCCATGATTGATTTGCCCATGATGTCGCGCCTTATCGATGCACTACCGCAGCACGGACGGGTGATTTTTCTGGGTGATCGTGACCAGCTTGCTTCTGTCGAGGCGGGGGCCGTGCTGGGAGACATTTGTGCATTTGTGAATGACGGATTTACCCCGGAACGTGCCAAACAACTCAGTCGGCTGACCGGTAGTCCCATTCCAGCGGGAACCGGAACTCAGGCCGCGTCTTTGCGTGACAGTTTATGCTTGCTGCAAAAGAGTTACCGTTTTGGCAGTGATTCTGGCATCGGTCAACTGGCTGCGGCCATTAATCGGGGTGACAAGGCCGCGGTTAAAACCGTTTTCCAACAGGGATTCGGTGATATCGAAAAGCGTACGCTTAATAGCAGCGAAGATTACACCGCGATGCTGGATGAAGCCCTGGCGGGGTATGGTCGCTACCTGGATTTACTGCGTGAAGGGGCTGCGCCGGACACCATTATTCAGGCCTTCAATGATTATCAGTTGCTGTGTGCACTGCGCGAAGGTCCATTTGGCGTTGGCGGATTGAATGAGCGCATTGAGCTTGCGATGGTGCAAAAACGTAAAATTTACCGATTTGCACACTCTCGCTGGTATGAAGGGCGACCGATAATGATTGCGCGTAATGACAGTTCGCTGGGGCTGTTTAACGGTGATATCGGCATCGCGCTCGATCGTGGTGATGGTTTACGCGTGTGGTTTGCATTACCTGATGGCTCTATCAAGTCGGTGCTGCCTGGCCGTTTGCCGGAGCATGAAACGACCTGGGCGATGACAGTACACAAATCACAGGGTTCTGAGTTCGACCATGCGGCGTTGATTTTGCCCAGCCAGCATTCGCCAGTTGTTACCCGAGAGTTGGTGTATACCGCAGTGACCCGTGCCCGCCGCCGCTTGTCACTGTATGCCGATGAGCGGATTTTGAGTAGCGCCATTGCCACGCGCACTGAACGACGTAGCGGATTGTCAGCATTATTTAATGACGGCCTGCAGTGTGCCTGATGGCGACGCTAACGCTTCTTATCAGGCCTACGGTGCCAGCGAGGTAGGCCGGATAAGGCATTTATGCCGCATCCGGCAATGACTACTATCCCAGATCCGCCATCAATACTTTTGACCGCCGCTGATAGTTGTACATCTCTTTTTTGCTTTCCGGCAGCAGATCGATATCGACTGGCGTGAAGCCGCGCTCCTGGAACCAGTGAATGCTGCGCGTCGTCAGCACGAACAGCTTGCTGAGCCCCATTTGTCTGGCCTGCACAGCGATCCGCTCCAGCAAAACTTCACCGCGGGATGAGCTACGGTAGTCCGGATGCACTGCCACGCACGCCATTTCGCCAATCTTCTCCTCCGGAAAAGGGTACAGGGCTGCACAGGCAATGGTCAGATTATCGCGCTGAATTATGGTGAACTTATCGATCTCCATTTCCAGTTGTTCACGGGAGCGACGTACCAGAATACCTTGCTGTTCCAAAGGACGAATCAATTCAAGAATGCCGCCAATATCGTTAATGGTGGCGCGACGGATCTGCTCGGCGCTTTCCATCACGATTTGCGTACCGATCCCATCGCGGGAGAACAGTTCTTGTAACAACGCGCCATCTTCCTGATAGCTAATCAGGTGACAACGGCGCACACCGCTACGACAGGCTTTAACGGCACCGCGCAGGAAACGCACCGTACCGGAGCTGTAATCACCTTTCTCTTCCTGTGACTCAACACGCGCTTGCGCTTCGTTGGGAAAGAGTTCGGAAACAATATCGCCATTATCGTTAGTCACCCCTTGAGAGGAGCAAAAACCGATCATTTTCTCTGCTTTCAGTTTGATCGCCAACTGGGTGGCGACCTCTTCGGACGTCAAGTTAAAGCTCTCGCCGGTCACGGAAACGGCGACCGGGCCCAGCAGAACAATAGCACCGCTGTCCAGTTGACGGTGAATTGCTTCTTCATCAATTCGACGAATACGTCCGCTATGGCAGTAATCAACACCGTCATCCACACCCAACGGTTGCGAGATAATAAAATTACCGCTGACCACATTGATGTGTGCGCCCTGCAAAGGCGTATTGTTCAGACTCATCGACAGGCGGGCGGTAATATCAAGTTGAAGCAAACCCGCAGCCTGCTTGACCAGCTCCAGGGTTTTGGCGTCGGTAACGCGCGTATTTTTGTGATACACCGGTTCATGGTGATGCGCGGCCAGATTGGCATCAATCTGCGGCCGTGCGCCATAGACTACGACAAGGCGAATGCCGAGGCTATGAAGGAGACCAATGTCATTGACGATACTGGAAAAGTTTTCATGCTCGATGGCTTCGCCGCCCAGCATAATGACAAACGTTTTTCCCCGATGGGTATTGATATAGGGAACAGAATGGCGGAATCCCTGTACCAGTTCGGTTCTACGTTCCTTCACCACGGCACACCCTCATTGCATGATTATTCGTAATTAATGTATTTTTATTCTGTTTCTGCCCTGTGTGCAAGCGTAATTTTTACCCCAGCCGAAGATTTTCTTCAGTAATACCGTGAATATAAAAACAATGTTTACCCTTTTATTGATGACAGATTATGCGTCATTCGCTAAAGTTTCCGGTCAATTCGGACGTTTTACGTATTACCTCAATATAGATTTCTTTTGCTCGGGAGAAGCATGTCGGGATCCAACTCAGCAATCAGTCGCCGCCGTTTACTGCAAGGTGCGGGTGCTATGTGGCTTTTAAGCGTCAGCCAGGTCGGTTTGGCTGCTGTGAGTCAGGTCGTTGCCGTACGTATCTGGCCCGCGTCCAGTTATACCCGCGTTACGGTGGAATCCAACCGTCTGCTGAAATACAAACAGTTTGCCCTGAGTAATCCTGAGCGTGTGGTTGTAGATATTGAAGGCGTTAATTTGAACTCGGTGCTGAAGGGCATTGGGACGCAGATCCGCCCAGACGATCCCTACATTAAATCCGCACGCGTCGGGCAGTTTGACCCGCAGACCGTGCGTATGGTGTTTGAACTGAAACAAAATGTGAAACCTCAACTCTTTGCATTAGCGCCAGTTGCAGGCTTCAAAGAACGTTTGGTGATGGATCTCTATCCTGCCAATGCTCAGGATGTCCAGGATCCGCTGCTGGCATTGCTTGAAGATTACAACAAAGGCGATCTGGATAAACAGGTGCCACCTGCGCAAAGCGGCCCACAGCCGGGTAAAGCGGGACGCGATCGTCCGATTGTTATTATGCTTGACCCTGGCCACGGTGGAGAAGACTCCGGTGCCGTGGGGAAATACAAGACACGTGAAAAAGATGTGGTATTGCAGATAGCCCGTCGCCTGCGAGCACTTATAGAGAAAGAAGGCAACATGAAGGTCTATATGACGCGTAATGAAGATATCTTCATTCCGTTAAAAGTGCGCGTGGCGAAAGCCCAGAAACAGCGTGCTGACCTGTTTGTTTCTATTCATGCAGATGCGTTTACCAGTCGCCAACCCAGTGGTTCGTCGGTGTTTGCACTCTCAACCAAAGGCGCGACCAGTACAGCGGCAAAATATCTGGCACAAACCCAGAACGCCTCGGATTTAATTGGTGGCGTCAGCAAAAGCGGTGATCGCTACGTCGACCACACCATGTTTGATATGGTGCAATCGCTGACTATTGCCGACAGCCTGAAGTTCGGAAAAGCGGTGCTGAATAAACTCGGTAAGATTAATAATCTGCATAAAAATCAGGTTGAACAGGCCGGGTTTGCCGTGTTGAAAGCGCCGGATATTCCGTCCATTCTCGTAGAAACTGCATTCATCAGTAACGTTGAAGAAGAACGCAAGCTCAAAACGGCGACTTTCCAGCAGGAAGTGGCAGAGTCGATTCTGGCCGGGATTAAAGCTTACTTTGCTGATGGGGCGACGCTGGCGAGAAGGGGATAAATACACGCCCTGGCATTCTGCCGCAATAAAACGTACTAATGTCCAGGGTGAGATATTATAATTGAATTATTTACAGGACTCGTTAATATCATCAAGCGGGTGTCAATGAATTTATATTTAAAGGGGGGGGAATTATTGGTTTAGTTGGTTTAGTTGGTTTTTGAGGTTGTCTTATTTATATTAAATATAATATTTATAACAATTCATTATTTGTTTTTATATCCATTTTTAATGGATAGATTTTTTGTATTTGTTTTTTCCTAAAATGAGCCTAACTCTTTCCTTTCGCTAGATAGTATATCTTTTCCTGAAATATAATGTTGCTGCATAACCTCTGGTAGGAAATGCAATCACCGCGAATTGCGGTATCTGGATATATATTAATTAATAAGGGAAACGATGAAAAAATTAACTATTGCGGCTATTGCTATGGCATTTGCAGGAACAGCTTTTGCTGGCGATCAGGACTCAGCAGATATTCATTTTGCTGGCGAAGTGCAGACTAACATCTGTACAGCATCGCTTCTGGGTGGCGGGACTTCAGTGCAACTGGATCCAACAGATGTTAAGACTGTCTCGGCAGCGACTACCGACTCGGTAATGAAAAAAGATTTCGCAGTTTCCCTGGACTGTACCGCTCAGGGCTCCAAAGATGCCATTAGCGGTGCGAGCTATGACACCGTAACAGGCTATCTGTCGCCGGGAAACGGGACATCAGTCAATTCCAGCACTCCTGCGCTGGATAACACCGACGTTACGGCGGCGGGTGCGCAAGGGGTTGGTTTCCAGGTCCAGAATAAAGATAACGGCAATGCAGTCCAGACTTTTACCTCTGCGGATAGAGTTTCGAAAGTGATCAATACGGCTGCGCCAATGGTGTTCAATTATAACGTGGGCTACCTGAACACTGGCTCTGGCACCGTCAGCGGCGGTCTGGTTGCGGCTGACGCCATGTTTATCGCACAGTATCAGTAATAAAAATAAGGTCAGGCAGGGCTGGTAAAGCCCTGCTTTTTGTTCAGCAAGGAGAAAATATGCGTAAAGGAATACCGTTATTGCTGCTCCTGATGATATTTGGCCAAAAGTCCCTGGCGACCGAATTTACAGTATATGGGAACATTTTTGAACAAACCTGTACCCTACAAACGGGAGATGGGACTTCAATCTCCTTAGCAGAGGTGAGTACGCAGACGTTAAGCGACTCGACGACCCGCGTTTCTGCAAAAGAATTTACTATTTACGTCAGTTGTACCTCACGTACAGGCAGGTCGCTCTTGGAGAAAGTGACGGGGACGTTTACTACCAATGGTGAGGTCGATAACGACGTAAAAGCGTTAAAAAATACGATTGTCGATGCCAGCGGCGCAAAAAATGTCGGATTACAGATTAAAGATAAAACGACTGGTGCCATTGTTGATTTCAGTACAACACAGCAGTTCACACTGGCTTTGGACTATGACGAGGCCTTATTTCGCTTTGAAGTTGGTTATATCAGCCTCGGTGAACCGGGGAAAGGCGATGTACATGCGGCGGCGACCTTTACCCTGACCTATGCCTGACGGAGCGCTGGTGAATAAATTAATTACTATACTGTTGTTTGGGCTCGTGTGGGGAAATTCAGCGCATGCTGCCGATACGCTGGAATATGACTTTACCGGCCGGGTAACGGACACAACCTGTAAGGTTGAGCTTTACCGCCTGTCTGGCTCAGTGGTTACCAGTATTAACAGTCCCTTTTATTCAGATGCAATGCCAGCCATCGGTAATATTGTGTGGACGTCGAGAGGGGGTACCAACTCCTTCTATTTCCGCGTCACCTGCCCATCCGGGAATGCGTCGACAGAAGTGACCGGCAAAATCAGTACATCGCAGGAAATTGATGCTGCCACCATGGCACTGAAAAATATGTATGACGACACCAATCAGTTCGGCATTGTACTTAAAGATACCGATCAAAATAAGATGATCGATTTCAGCACGGTCGAGAATACCCAATCTTTTACTCAGACGGGGGATACTCGGGTGGCGGATTTTAATTTTGACGTGGGACTGGTGCGTTATGGCGAGAGTGTGGACTATGGTTTCGTGGAGTCGTTTATTGTATTTTCTGCGACCTTTCAGTAAGAGGAATATATGAACTATTTCCCGTTTTTTTTGTTCCTGATGGTTTTTTCTGTCTATAGTGCAGATAGCCTACAGACACCGGAGATCTCCATCGCCGTGTCTATTTTTCCTTTCCCTGTAAAATGTAATATTTGGATGGAGGTTAATGGGGTGAAAACCACGGTAATTACCCTGGATACTGTCTCTTTGCAGGATATTCAGCAGGCCACCACTGCCGTAAAGCCATTTACTGTCCGTATTGTGTGTAATTCGTACGCTGAAACATATCCGTTCCATGTTCGCTGGGCAACCACGGGGGAGGTGGATTCAGCAACCCAGGCGCTGAAAAATACCACCTTTTCAGGAGCGAACAATGTCGGTTTTGTGGTGAACGATCAATCGACATCCCCTGCTTCCGTGGTGGATTTTGAGTCGGGGAGCAGTAAAGGTTACGAGATAGGTAGTGCTGATTATATCTATGGAAATGGAAATTGTTATGGTTTGGAAGGTAGTGGTTGTATCAACTGGGCAACTGAATATTCAGTTGGCTATATAACCTATGGCACGGCTGGGGCGGGGATAGTGACCGCCGACGCAACAGTGACTATCAATTTTGATTAAATAAGCTGGGTGTATTTTTATTTGTTTTAGATATTTCCAGAGTCTGATAATTAATATTGTTGTGAAAATGAAAGGGATTTTATATGAAAAAATGTTTATATTCGACTTTGATGGCGTTCTCATTGGCCTTGAGTAGCACGGCGTCATGGGCCAGCGTAGTGATTCAGGGAACGCGGGTTATTTATCCTGAAGCGGCAAAAGAAGTGACGGTAAAAATGGTCAATGAAGGCACATCGCCTTTATTAGTACAGTCGTGGCTGGATGACGGTAATGAAAATGGCGATCCGGCCAAAATGAAGTTACCGTTTATTGTTACGCCACCGGTCTCGCGACTTGATCCGCAAAAAGGTCAGAGTGTGCGTATTAACTGGACCGGTCAGGCATTGCCACAGGATAAAGAGAGTATTTTTTGGTTTAACGTGCTGGAAATTCCGCCTAAAGATAAGAGTGTAGAAGGCAAAAGTAAGCTCAATCTGGCGCTGCGTTCGCGCATTAAATTCTTTTATCGCCCGGCGTCACTGCAGGGCAGTTTTATTGATGGTTTGAATAACGTTAAGTGGTCGCTGGTCAACGATGCGGGTAACGTGGCGATCGTGCTGAAAAATGACTCACCCTATTATCTCTCGCTGATAGGCGGCTCGGTATGGGCTGGGGCGAAAAAATATGATTATAAGCCAAAAATGTTGAGTCCTCTTAGCGAAGAGCGCTTTGTTGTGCCACAGCTTACGACGACTTCCGTTAATAAAGTGTCGTGGGTTGCGTTGAATGACTACGGTGCGGATTCGGAAGTTGTCAAAACGGTTAAATAAAACCAGCTTGCGTTTTTTACAGGATTATTAATATAAGGGAAGGGATAGTGCGCCGATTATCTCGAGCTGTTTATTTATCAACGTTTCTGTCCGGTTTTTTTTCTCTGGCATCCGCACAGGCGGATGACAGTATTCCTGAAGAAAGCGCCAGCCCTGAGATTGTGGAGTTTAGTGATTCATTTTTAATGGGGGAGGCGGGCAGTCAACTTGACCTGAAGCGTTTTTCACGCGGAAATCCCGTTCTCCCTGGGACATACAACGTTAAAGTTTTCCTTAATGGCAAGGAAATGTTCAAGACGCGGTTGACCTTTAACGAAAATAATACTGATTATGCGTCGGTATGCTTTACCCATGCGGTGCTGGAGCAGCTTAATGTGAACCCTGAGTCGTTGCATCAGGAGGATGAGGACGCCTGTTACGATCTGGTCGCCACGCTACCAAAGTCATCCAGCCGCTACGACCCGTTGACTCAGGAGCTGGATGTGACTATCCCGCAACTTTATCTGGTCAGCCACCCGGCGGGATATATATCGCCCTCGCGTTGGGATGCCGGGATCCCGATGGCGCTGCTATCTTATAACGCCAACGCCTGGCATAGCAAAAGCGACAATACCACGCAGGACACCTTTTACAGCGGGGTGATGCTGGGGGTTAACCTTGGCGCATGGCGTTTACGTTCAAATGGTGCGTACAACTGGGATAACGACAACGGCGGAAAGTACAGCAGCTACGATCTCTTTGTTGCACGCGATATTGTGCCGTTACGCGCAAAACTGGAAGCGGGAAACGTACGCACCAACGCTAACATGATGGATTCCGTCTCGCTGGATGGCGTGCACTTGTACAACGATGCGCAGATGGACCCATCGGCCAATAGCTATGTACCGGTTATTCGTGGCGTCGCGAATAGCAATGCTAAAGTGACCGTACGCCAGGAAGGGCGTATTGTCACGCAGGTTACCGTCCCGCCAGGGCCGTTTGCCATCAGTGATTATTATGCCGCACAAAACGGCAGCGATTTGGATGTTACCGTCGAGGAGTCTGACGGCAGTACTCGCGTATTTTCAATGCCCTATGCCTCTATTGCCCATTTGCTGCGTCCTGGCGAAGTGGATTGGGATATCGGTATCGGCACGGTGGATAAAGACACGGTTGATGACACGCTGTGGGCAGGCGTCGCCACCGGGTCTTATGGCCTGAGCAATATGTTTACCGCCTACGGCGGTGTGCAAATGGCAGAAAATTTATACACCGCCGGCATGCTCGGTGTGGCAATGAATACCAGCATCGGGGCGTTTTCATTCGACGTGACGCATTCACAAACCACTGCTGATGACGTTGGCACCTTAAAAGGGCAGAGCTACAGCCTTAACTACAGTAAAAATTTCACGGCGACGGGCACCACCTTCAGCGTGGTAGGCTACCGTTTTTCCTCAGAAAACTACTTATCGATGAGCGATGCGCTGTCGCTCAAAAATACGCTGGATAATTATGCTTCTGATAACAACACCTCCACCCAGGAGGCGTATCACGCGTATACGCATACGCGCAATGAGATACAGGCCAACATCTATCAGGACGTCACTATCAATGGTGAAAGTTTTGGCTCGTTTTATCTGAACGGGACCTGGCGTAGCTATTGGGGAGATGATGGCAATACGTCGCAGTATTCCGTGGGGTATAGCAATTCTCTGGGGAGTGTGAGTTACAGCATTTCCGTCCAACGCAGCTATGACGAGTTTGGCGAAGCAGACGACAGCATCAACCTCGGTTTCTCTATTCCGTTGGGATCGGGCTCCAGATCGGACTATCGTCCGTTCTCCAGTATGAGCTTCAACAGCAGTAGCGATTTTAAAGGTAGAGACAGCATCAGCGCGATGGCGACAGGGAGTTCGCAAGACAATATGTATAACTACTCTCTGAACACCACCAGCAGTCGCAACAAAGACAGCGAAGATCTCACCACCATCGGCAGTTGGGTGACGCGCAACGGCGCCTACAGCACAACCTCATTGTCAGCGACGCAAGGGCTTAACGGTGATCAACAGTATTCGCTGAGCACAACCGGCGGGCTGGTGCTGCACAGTGGCGGACTGACGCTGGCTTCCGGCTATTTAACGCCAGACTCGGCGATGGCGCTGGTGCACGCCAGCGGTGCCAAAGGCGCGTCCGCCTCGACGGGCAATGGGCAGGTAGATGGTTTTGGCAATATGATCGTTACCAGCCTGAGTCCCTACCGGGAAAACACCGTTGGTCTGAATATTGACACCATGGAAAACGATGTTGCGATCGGTAACACCACTGGCGTCGTGGTACCGACCAGTGGGGCGCTGGTGCGCGTGAATATCGAAACCGATGCCCGTAAGGCATTTATGCTGGAGCTGACGCGCGATGACGGCGGGTTTATTCCGCTGGCGGCGGATGTGCAGGATGGCGCTGGCAATTCGGTCGGCACCGTCGGCCAGGCGGGGATCGCCTTTGTGCGCGGCGCGGAGGACAGCGGTACGCTTGCCGTTATTTGGGGTAATGGCGCTGAAGGGCGCTGCCAGGTGAGCTATCAACTGGATGACCATGCCAGCATGATCGGTAAAACGCCGCTTATTTCCGGCCTGCGCTGTCGGATCGCTTCAGCCAGCATTAAGGTGACACCATGATACATAAGCGAATTTTTCGTCATTTAGCATTAGGTCTGTTTTCATTTTGCTTTAGCGCCACGGCTTTTGCCGCTTGTGAGGCAGCCGATGTGTCAAAATGTATAGGGAGTAGCAAGACGGTTGATGTAACGTTTACTGCAACGTATCAAACCCCTTCATGCAATGTCTCTTTAGGTGGGGAAAGCAATCTGGGAGGCAAATCGATGACCGTGGATTTCGGTCAGATTATTGCTACCGATTTGGGGATTAGTGCGAAGGGGGAGTCGCGCTATGTTCGCCCTTTAGGTATATTTTTAACGGGTTGCGATAATATGCTTCATAAAGCGTTGGTAACATTTTCTGCGTCGGTCTCCTCCGGTTATGAGAATCGTATATTTGATGAGACTTTAAATGTGGATCTCGGAATAAAGGACCGGGTCAGCGCTTCTTTCGTCACATTTAATAAAGAGAGAGACATAATGTTAAAGAGTAGCGATGAGGGATATGTTGCAATGTACGATATATATCTTTTTAAACGTTACGTAAATGCCCTCAACCCTGGTAATTTGGATAAGTCATTTCAGATCATTGTTCGTTATAACTAAATGGGATTATCATGCGCCATTACCTTGCTTATTTATTGACGGTAATCCTCTCTTCTCCGACTTTAACGATGGCGGCAGAGACGTTTATTACCGCACCAACGATGGATGTTACCGTAAAAGCAGCAATCACATTACCCGTATGCGATATTAATGTTATACAGTCAGTTGGTCTTCCTCATGCCTATCCCGAACAGTTTGCTGCTGGCGGCATATTTAGCGCTTTAGGACCCACTGATTACAGTGGGGACGACATCTATACACCGTTTAATATTACGCTCACTAACTGCGGTAGCGAAACGGTGCCAATACCCAGGACACTGCGTTTAACATTGTTTTCTCCTTCAATAGTGGATGGTGTATTAGAAACAAGGTATTTTCCTTATAGTAGTGAGTCTGGTGGTAGTGTTACAAAAAACCTCGGAGTTGTTATTTTTAATACGGATGGCGCCAGCGCGAGAAATGTCCTGTTGAATGAATTTATCTTAACCGATCAAACTGCGACGAATAGTGAACAAGTTTTCCATTTCGTGGCGCGTTTTCAGAAAGTGGGCACTGAGGAGGTTGTGGCCGGGTCTTATCGCGCGTCCGTTCTTGTAAACGCAGCTTATGAATAAAAAGGATATTTGATGCTGAAAAAATATGGTGTTATCACGCTGTTACTGTTGGGGTTATGTGGCGTTCGCAGCGTATTGGCGAGCTGTTCATTCACTACGCCGGCGGAGCAATATATCGATCAAACAATGGCATCATCGCCCATAACGGCCGTCACGCTGAGTGGTAAGGGGCTTGCCCTGAGTACGCAGCAGTTGTTCCAGAGCTCGGTACTGTCCGGTGGACCGGTAATTTCCACCTGTAATCCGACCACGGGGGGCGCTATCAGCGTTTCAGGGGATAATTTTTCTTCCGCTCCGCTTTCTGAAACGATGCCTGATGGCGGATTGTTGATGTTTTCCGGTTCATATGTATTTGGTTATGGGTTCTGGTATACCGTGACCTATGGCGACGGTAGCGGGAGTGCATCGGGACATCTTAAGGAAGGCGCGATGTTCAACGCGACGCCAGCTCAGCTTAATAACGCTAAGTGGGAGTTTCAGGCCGAATTATGGTATGCAGGCGGAAGTTATGCCGATCGGCAGAAAGTAAGCCAGGTTAACGCAATTAACACGACCTATTTTAAGATAGGATTTGCTGGCATCATGAAAGGGTTCTATTTTTATTCCCCTGCCATTCCGATTACGCCAACCACGTGTAATTTGTCCATTGACAGAACAAGCGTTGATTTTGGGGCGTTTAACTTTCTGCAATATGGAGGAGGTGGGACTAAAAATGGGCCGACGCAATCAATTTCAGTGCGCAACAGTAATTGCACGATGCTAACTAAAATAGAGTATCTCATACTGAGCAATGGCAATTCAGTGAGTTCTGACAAGCATTTGTTACTCAACAAACTGACTGGCGATGATGCTGCCAGTGGTTTTGGTGTCGCGTTCTATTCCAATGTCTATACCAATTCCTGGTCCGATGTACCGTATATTATTGATGCTCTTCCGGGGACGAACGTCAGCAGCACGCAGTTCAATACAATGGATCCTGATACCGGTATGTCGGTTTTACTTTATCTTGAGCCCGACGGTACGCCGTTAAGGAATGGAAAATTCGAGGCTACCGCTACCATTAACGTTAATTACTATTAATCCCGGCGACTACCGCCTGTATCATTAACCAATGCAGGCGAACGGCAGACACAAAAAAACCGCATCAAGCTCAGCGCTTTTGCGGTTTTATTTTTAAGGCCTTATTAAGCGACCTCAACAGATTGTGTTGGTTGCGGGGGCCGGATTTGAACCGACGACCTTCGGGTTATGAGCCCGACGAGCTACCAGGCTGCTCCACCCCGCGTCCGTCTTTTTGCTTCATATTTCAAACCACATCTGCGTTGGCTTTCCTCGTTCACCTCAGTCACTTACTGGAGTAAGTTCCTAAGGATTTACTGCGTCGCCGCCTTGCTGTGATTCGAACTACTTTGCAAAAAATTTCACATCAAATTTGATTGGTTGCGGGGGCCGGATTTGAACCGACGACCTTCGGGTTATGAGCCCGACGAGCTACCAGGCTGCTCCACCCCGCGTCCGTCTTTTGCTTTGTATTTCAAACCACATCCGCGTTGGCTTTCCTCGTTCACCTCAGTCACTTACTGGAGTAAGCTCCTAAGGATTCACTGCGTCGCCGCCTTGCTGTGATTCGAACTACTTTGCAAAAATCTTACATCAAATTTTAATTGGTTGCGGGGGCCAGATTTGAACTGACGACCTTCGGGTTATGAGCCCGACGAGCTACCAGGCTGCTCCACCCCGCGTCCGTGGATGCGCACTATACTCTGCTCGCATTTTCATGCAACCCTTTTTTCACCTTGATCACGTTTTTAGGCTGAAAATGAACAAAAACAACGCATTCTGGATTATTTTTTGCTCAAAATTTGCGTTGGGGTATGTATACGCATTTCATTAGCTTCGGGGGTTTGTTATCTTCGTCTCGCATTCAGGCAACATAAGACGAGAACAATGAAAGGACGTTGGGCAAAATATCTTCTGGCGGGAGCGGTAGTCGCGATGCTCGCCGCGTGTTCCTCAAAACCCACCGATCGTGGGCAGCAGTATAAAGACGGGAAATTTACCCAGCCTTTCTCACTGGTGAACCAACCTGATGCGGTTGGCGCGCCAATTAACGCCGGTGATTTCGCCGAGCAGGTTAATCAAATTCGCAGCGCTTCCCCGCGTTTGTACGGTAACCAGAGCAACGTCTACAACGCTATCCAGCAGTGGCTACGTGCGGGCGGTGATACGCGCAGTATGCGCCAGTTTGGTATTGATGCCTGGCAAATGGAAGGGGCGGACAATTATGGTAACGTCCAGTTTACCGGTTACTACACGCCGGTTATCCAGGCGCGGCATACGCGCCAGGGCGAGTTTCAGTATCCTATCTATCGCATGCCGCCAAAACGTGGGCGCTTACCCTCTCGTGCCGAGATCTATGCAGGCGCGCTCAGCGACAATTACATTCTGGCGTACAGCAACTCTCTGATGGATAACTTCATCATGGATGTTCAGGGCAGCGGATATATTGATTTTGGTGATGGCAGCCCGCTTAACTTCTTTAGCTATTCCGGGAAAAATGGCCACGCTTATCGCAGTATCGGTAAGGTGCTGATCGATCGCGGTGAAGTGAAGAAAGAAGATATGTCGATGCAGGCCATTCGCCATTGGGGTGAGACGCACAGTGAAGCCGAAGTGCGTGAGCTGCTGGAGCAGAACCCATCATTCGTTTTCTTTAAGCCGCAATCTTTTGCACCGGTCAAAGGGGCCAGTGCTGTACCGTTGATTGGTCGCGCATCCGTGGCGTCTGACCGCAGTATTATCCCTGCAGGTACGACGTTACTGGCGGAAGTTCCGCTGCTGGACAATAACGGGAAATTCACCGGTCAGTATGAATTACGTCTGATGGTCGCGTTAGATGTCGGTGGGGCGATCAAAGGGCAGCACTTCGACATCTACCAGGGTATTGGTGCAGACGCCGGACACCGTGCAGGGTGGTATAATCACTACGGACGCGTGTGGGTGCTGAAAACAGCGGCCAACGCGGGTAACGTATTTAGCGGTTAATTGCCTGATGACGGCTGCGCTTTATCAGGCCTGCTCAATAATGTAGGCCGGATAAGCGAAGCGCCATCCGGCAGTCATACTGCTCGGTATTAATGAATTTGAGGTTCTATGTCTGTGGTTATCAGTGATACCTGGCGCCAGCGTTTTGGCGGTACGGCACGCCTGTATGGCGAAAATGCGCTGCAGCTGTTTGCCCAATCGCACGTTTGTGTCGTTGGAATTGGCGGCGTGGGGTCGTGGGCGGCGGAAGCGCTGGCGCGTACCGGTATTGGCGCTATTACACTCATCGATATGGATGATGTGTGCGTCACTAATACTAACCGTCAAATCCATGCTTTGCGTGATAACGTCGGCCTGGCGAAAGCCGAGGTGATGGCCGAACGTATACGTCAGATTAACCCGGAGTGCCGGGTGACCGTGGTTGATGATTTTGTCACGCCGGATAACGTTGCCGAATATATGAGCGCAGGATTCTCGTATGTTATTGATGCAATTGATAGTGTGCGCCCAAAAGCGGCACTGATCGCATATTGCCGACGTAATAAAGTTCCGCTGGTGGCCACCGGAGGCGCGGGGGGACAGATTGATCCCACGCAGATTCAGGTGGTTGATTTGGCAAAAACCATCCAGGACCCACTGGCGGCGAAGCTACGTGAGCGGCTGAAAAGTGATTTTGGGGTAGTGAAAAACAGCAAAGGCAAGTTGGGTGTGGATTGTGTGTTTTCGACGGAGGCGTTAGTTTACCCGCAGGCCGATGGGTCTGTGTGTGCAATGAAGGCCACGGCGGAAGGGCCGAAGCGTATGGATTGTGCATCCGGGTTTGGCGCTGCCACCATGGTGACGGCGACTTTTGGTTTTGTGGCCGTGTCCCACGCGCTGAAGAAGATGATGGCGAAGGCGGCGCGCCAGCCCTGATTGTGTCGGATGGCGCTGCGCTTATCCGACCTACGCTTTGTGCGGCGTTGTCGGCCAGATAAGACGCATCAACGTTGCCATCCGGCATCCTGAGCTGCCTCAACGAGCGCATTCAGCCCCTGACTACGTGACGCGCTCAGTTGTGCGCTTAAGCCCAACTCATCAAATAACGCCATCGGCGAACGAGCCTGTAACTCCGCAGTAGTTTTACCTTCGATAGCCGTGAGTAGGACCGCCAGCAGGCCGCGCACAATTCGGCCTTCGCTATCACCGAAGAAGTGAAGTGTGCCATTCTCATGCAGACTGTATCCCAGCCAAACGCGGTTTTCACATCCGGCAATCTCTTTTGCCTGCGCCTTCAGATCATCCGAAAGGGCCGGAAGTTGCTTACCCAGTAGAATAAGTTGACGATATTTATCTTCCCACTGAGTGAGCGGGATAAAAGTATTCCGTAACGTCTCTTCCGTTACGATTGTGCCAAACGGGTGTCCGGCGAACAGAGGGCTTGTCATTAGTCCACCAATATTTCCAGTGCGCGGTCAACGGCAGTGACCAACGCATCAACATCGCTTCGGGTATTATAAGGTGCAAATGAGGCGCGCAGCGTCCCGGATACCCCCAACTCGGCCAGTAACGGTTGCGCACAGTGCTGTCCGGCGCGCAGCGCAATGCCATACTCAGCCAGCAGCGTCACCATATCGCTGTGGTGCACACCTATAAAATCAAAGGCTAACAGGCTTGAGTCCTGGCAACGGAAGGAGCGAAATCCCGGCCGTTTCGCCAGCGCATCTTCCGCCAGCGTTGCCAGACTGCGGCTCCAGTTTTCGGCTTGCACGATATCAATATCCGCAAGCCATTCAAGTGCCGCACTTAATCCAATGACGCCCGCAACGTTCGGCGTGCCTGCCTCAAGCTTCCACGGTGCTGCTTGTGTGGTGAAACCGTCAAAGCTGACTTCGCTAATCATTTTACCGCCGCCGAGCCACGGTGACATGGCTTCCAACAGTTCTGGCTTACCATATAATGCACCAATGCCCGTCGGACCATATAATTTGTGACCAGAAAAAGCATAGAAATCAATATCTAACTGCTGGACGTCAGCCGGGAAATGTACAACGCCCTGAGCGCCATCTACCATCACCACCATGCCTGCTGCATGAGCAAGCGTAATCGCGCGGACTAAGTCAGGGCAGCCACCGGTGACGTTCGACATCTGACCGAGAGCCAGAATGCGACTGCGGGAGGTGATGAGGTCCGCCAGACATTCAGTGTCAGGCAGCAAATGGGCATTGAGCGGAAGCTTGATGACTTTAGCCCCCGTTTGCTCCGCCACCATCAGCCAGGGAACCAGGTTGGCATGATGCTCCGCTACGCTTACGATAATCTCGTCGCCCGGTTGTAAGCGCGGACGCGCGTAACTTTGGGCAACCATGTTGATAGCCTCCGTCGTACCGCGGGTCCAGACCACCGTCTTGTCATCGGGAGCATTGATGAGACGCGCGACTTTTTCCCGCGCGGCCTCATAGCGCGCGGTCAGACGCTGGGCTTCAGCAAACTGGCTGCGATGGACGTTCCCGGCGCTCAGACTATAAAACTGATGGGTGGCCTCAATCACTGCCTGCGGCTTCAATGCCGTCGCGGCGCTGTCGAGATAGACACCTGCATCGTTGAGTGCGGGAAATTGTGCGCGAAACTGCGTGGGGTTAAAAGCGTTCATGGTATTCCTCAGTTCAGTAAACCGATCGTGGCGCAAAAAGGGCGCAGACACAAGGGGTGCGCTAACCATCGGAATCCTCTGGATATCCCGCTGAAGTCTGTGCAGTGTCTTATGCTAAATAGTGTTAGGCGAATAATTTTGCCTGTTATGGAATTCGTTTTATCTGGCATAAATTGCTGTGAGGAGAAGAATATGAAAAAGACTGCCGCCATAATCTCTGCCTGTATGCTGACTTTTGCCCTGAGCGCCTGTTCCGGTCCGAATTACGTGATGCATACCAACGATGGCCGGACAATCGTGTCTGACGGTAAGCCAAAGACCGATAATGAGACAGGAATGATTTCGTATAAAGACGCTAACGGCAACAAACAGCAGATTAACCGTACCGATGTGAAAGAGATGGTCGAACTGGAGAAATAGCCGGTCGTCATTGGCAGACACTCGGACAAAAAAAAGCACCGCAATTTGGCGGTGCTACATTAATCACTATGGACAGACAGGGTAAATGTACAGGAAGTGAAAAAGGGTAGCTTTGCTACCATGGTCTGAATCGCAGACCAATTGCAAACACAACAACACAACATCACAACCGTAAGCCAAAAGCCCACCAGAACACGCATTCCGATAAAACTTTTCGTTCCGGCTTCAGGAAGTGCCGCCACTATAGGTATTTGCTGGTAGAACCTCAACGGACAATTTATAATGGCTCAGATTAAAAAAACTAATAGGTTACAGCCTGTTAGGTAATTGTTAAATTCATTTAACATCAAAGCCTAAAAGTCATGTCAAAACGATTACCACCCTTAAATGCGTTACGTGTTTTTGATGCTGCCGCGCGCCATTTAAGCTTTACGCGCGCAGCAGAAGAACTTTTTGTGACGCAGGCCGCAGTAAGTCACCAAATCAAGTCACTTGAGGATTTTTTGGGGCTGAAGCTGTTTCGTCGGCGCAATCGATCGCTGTTGTTGACGGAAGAAGGTCAAAGCTATTTCCTCGACATCAAAGAGATTTTTTCGCAATTAACCGATGCGACGCGTAAACTTCAGGCACGCAGTGCAAAAGGCGCGCTTACCGTCAGTTTATTGCCCAGTTTTGCGATTCAATGGCTGGTGCCCAGACTCTCTAGCTTTAACTCAGCTTATCCGGGAATCGATGTCAGGATCCAGGCCGTGGACCGTCAGGAAGATAAACTGGCCGACGATGTCGATGTGGCTATTTTCTACGGACGAGGCAACTGGCCTGGCTTACGCGTAGAGAAATTGTACGCAGAATACTTGCTACCCGTTTGCTCTCCTTTGTTGCTGACCGGCGATAAACCGCTGAAGACGCCTGAAGATCTGGCAAAACATACGTTATTGCACGATGCATCGCGGCGTGACTGGCAAGCTTATACGCGCCAGCTCGGGCTGAATCATATCAACGTACAGCAGGGACCTATCTTCAGCCATAGCGCCATGGTGCTACAGGCCGCTATCCATGGACAGGGCGTTGCGTTGGCCAATAACGTTATGGCGCAGTCCGAAATTGAAGCCGGACGCCTGGTTTGTCCTTTTAATGATGTTCTGGTCAGCAAAAACGCATTTTATCTGGTTTGTCATGACAGTCAGGCAGAACTGGGTAAAATAGCCGCCTTCCGTCAGTGGATACTGGCGAAAGCGGCCACGGAACAAGAAAAATTCCGCTTTCGTTATGAACAATAATTTACGTAGGGTATTAACATGACCAGCCGTTTTATGCTGATTTTTGCCGCCATCAGTGGCTTTATCTTTGTAGCTCTGGGAGCCTTTGGGGCACATGTTCTGAGTAAAACCCTCGGCGTTGTTGAAATGGGGTGGATCCAGACTGGCCTTGAGTATCAGGCATTTCATACGCTGGCTATTTTTGGTCTGGCCGTCGCCATGCAGCGACGTATTAGCATTTGGTTTTACTGGAGTAGCGTGTTTCTGGCATTAGGGACCGTGCTGTTTAGCGGCAGTCTGTATTGCCTCGCGCTTTCTCATTTACGCCTGTGGGCGTTTGTTACCCCTGTCGGTGGTTTTAGCTTCCTTGTAGGCTGGGCACTGATGTTAGTGGGCGCTATTCGATTGAAACGTAAGGGCGTAAGCCATGAATAAGGTTGTATTGTTGTGTCGCCCAGGTTTTGAAAAAGAGTGCGCCGCAGAAATTACGGATAAAGCAGGGCGTCGCGAAATCTTTGGTTTCGCCCGCGTCAAAGAAAATGCGGGTTATGTCATCTTTGAATGCTATCAGCAGGAAGATGCGGAAAAGCTCGTTAAAGAGTTGCCGTTTAGCTCGCTGATTTTTGCTCGCCAAATGTTTGTTGTTGGCGAGCTACTGCAATATTTGCCGCCGGAAGATCGCATCACACCGATCGTCGGTATGCTGCAGGGCGTGGTGGAGAAAGGCGGCGATTTGCGTGTCGAAGTTGCCGACACGAATGAAAGCAAAGAGCTGGTGAAATTTTGCCGCAAATTTACCGTACCGCTGCGCGCCGCGCTGCGTGAAGCGGGTGTGCTGGCAAAGTATGAAACGCCAAAACGTCCGGTAGTGCACGTTTTCTTTATTGCACCTGGCTGTTGCTACACTGGCTACTCCTGGCCTGATAATAACTCGCCGTTCTATATGGGCATTCCGCGACTGAAATTCCCGGCTGATGCGCCGAGCCGTTCAACGCTGAAGCTGGAAGAGGCGCTGCATGTGTTTATTCCTGCCGATGAGTGGGATGAGCGTCTGGCCAATGGAATGTATGCCGTTGATTTAGGCGCATGTCCTGGCGGTTGGACCTACCAACTGGTTAAACGCAATATGTGGGTGTACTCGGTGGATAATGGTCCGATGGCGCAAAGCCTGATGGATACCGGGCAGGTCACCTGGCTGCGGGAAGATGGATTTAAGTATCGCCCGAATCGTAACAACATCTCGTGGATGGTCTGCGATATGGTGGAGAAACCGGCCAAAGTTGCAGCGCTGATGGCGCAATGGCTGGTGAACGGCTGGTGCCGCGAGACGATTTTTAACCTTAAGCTGCCGATGAAAAAGCGCTACGAGGAAGTGTCGCAAAACCTGGCTTATATTCAGGCACAGCTCGATGAGCATGGCGTGAATGCGCAGATTCAGGCGCGTCAGCTTTATCACGACCGTGAAGAAGTCACCGTGCACGTGCGTCGTCTGTGGGCTGCCGTCGGTGGTCGCCGCGACGAGCGATAATCGTTATTTGCCGGATGGCGGCGTGAACGCCTCATCCGGCCTGGATTGTTTCAATCATTTCTGTATCTGAAATAATATGCGTCACATTTGCCAGATGCCCAATCTGCACCTCACCCGAGCGATTAAATTTACTCTTATCAATCAATAATAATGACTGCGCCGCGCGCTTAAGCAGAATGGATTTAAAATCGGCGTTGGTAGCATTTGAATCCCAGAGTGTACCGCCGTGGTCGATCCCCTCGCAGGAAAAGATAAACAGATCGATATCAAGTGACTTTAGCTGTGAGATGAGCGATGGATTAACGTAGCAACCGTATTTACGCTCAAGTCGACCACCGGAACTGATCAACTGAATATTTTCACGTTTTCCCAATTCGAGGCAAATCGGTTGGCTATTCGTAAATACGTGAATGTTAATGTCTGGCAACAGGCGAGCCAGGTACCAGCAAGTAGAACTGGCATCCAGCGCGATCACCATGCCTTCCTCTATCCACGTTAACGCGTCTCTGGCGATATCTGCTTTGTGGGAATAATGGCTTTTCAGTCTGATATGAAACGGCTCGCCGCAGTCCTGGTTTACCCGATGTATCACTTTGGCGCGCCCGTGATTACGCAGTACCTTACCCTGTGCCTGCAGTTGTGTAAGATCGCGACGGATAGTTTCTTTACTGACATTAAGCTGTGAGGATAAAGTTTCAGTCGTCAGACTTTTATGGTTGCTCAACAGATCCAGGATCGCTTGCAGGCGTGCTGCTTTCATGTTTTCTCCCCCCATCATGCGATGAATGCCCGTACCTGCCGGGCATTCAGGTAAGAGATTATGGCGTAACCCCTTTTTTTAACAGGATATTTCCGTACTTTGCCCGCTCCCCTGTAATAACGATTGCGAATACTTTTTGTGCGCGTTCATAAAATGCATAACGGTCAATGCGCGTGATGTCCGGGCAAGGTGTTTGTAATGACAATGCCTGCCGATATCGCGCTTCTACGTCGGGGTCGAGCGAGTCTCCTTCGACGGCGGCCATCATCACCAGTGGTGGGGCGTAGCTGTCCAGTTCAAACAGCGGAATAATCGCCCGCAACAGGTCGCTGACCTGCAGGCCATCGGCCCGGATAACCTGCGGGCCCATACTGTGGGCCGGAAAGTGGGCGTCGGAAAAGATAATCTCATCACCGTGACCCATTTCAGCCAGTACCTTTAACAGGTCAGGGGAAATTAAGGGGGAAATCGTTTTGAGCATGTCACTCGACTCCTGTGAATACGGGTTCTGGTTGTGGGTAGAAGTAACGATATTGATAGTCCACCTGCGCACGAGCCTGCTCCGGAGAGGCAAATTCGCCGATACCGGACCAGGCAAACATCGCTGCACCGGCAACCGTCGTTTCGGCATCATCCAGCACTTTGATGGGAATACCCAGAACGTTCGCTTTTATCTGATTCCATAGTGCATTACGACTTCCTCCACCAACCAGAAGTAGCTCTGTCGCGTTGAAATGACCGATGGTTTCTAGTGTGTGTAGATTGTGCTGCAACTGGGCCGTCAATCCTTCCAGCGCAGCGCGGTAAAAGTGTCCGCGGGTACTGTTGAGTGTGACGCCCTGCCAGCCTGCACGTGGACTGGCAAGCAGGTCGCAGTGCATGGTTATCCCTTCAGCGCCCGCCGGGACGGCCTGCGCTTCATCAATGAGCGTTTGCCAGGGGGTGTCGGGTGTCCACAGCAACTTACGTACCCACTCAAGCACGCCGGATGCCAGCCACTGCATACCGGGGTTATAGAGTCCCGACCGACTGTCCAGTTCACAAGTAGAACCCACATAGTCGCTGAGTAAGGCCGTATTCACCTGTGCGCTGCGTACCATCAGTATTTCCCATGTACCGGAAGAGAGCACGGGTTCATCTGGCTGCGCGCCTGCACCAAAGAGCGCAAACTGCGTGTCGTGGCCGGCAGAGATAACCGGAATCCCCGCTGTGAGCCCAAGTTGCTTTGCCGCGTCATTTTTCAACGTTCCGATCTGCTCTCCCGCTTCAACTAAACGTGGAAACAGTCGGCGTGGTATCCCGGTAGCCTGCAAAATATCAACACTGAAATCGCGCTGATGAATATCCAGCATCTGGCTGGTACCGGCCATGGTGATATCTGTGGTGAACTCACCGGTGAGGCGATGGTTGAGCAGTGATGAAATAAATAGCCAGGCGTGTGCCTGTTCCAGCAATTGCGGGTGATTCTCTTTAAGCCATACCAGCTTGTACAGCGTGTTGAAGCTGAACGCGCCAACGCCTGATATATCCTGTAATTTCTGAGGTGATATCCGTTGGCTGATAGAAGCCATGACGGCGGCGGTACGTGGACATTTCCAACTGATAACCGGATAAAGCAGTTTGCCATACGCATCAACCAGCGCGCCATCAACGCCAAATGTGGTGACCGTTATCCCTCGAATGTTACAGGCGGTCAGTTCCGCGGTGAGTTGTTGGCAGCAATCGGCAAAGCGCTGCACAATGGCGTCGAGGGACCACTGATGCCAGCCAGCGTTCTCGACGGCGGTATCACTGGCGTTCGGGGTTGAGGCGCGGGCGATAATTTTTCCCTGGCGGTCAACGGCGATTGCCCGCACGTTGGTCGCGCCGCAGTCGAGAACCAGGATGACGTCATTCTTCATAATCACTCCCGAGACGGTGCCGGATGGCGGCGTAAACGTCTTATCCGGCCTACACGTTGTGCAACCGTAGGCCCGGTAAGCTTGCGCCACCGGGCTGAGTCGCATTAACGTTTATACAGCGGGCCGTAGTTTTGGCAGGCGCGATAATCCTGGCCTTCGCAGTCCATACCGTGGGCAGCCCATGCGGAAGGGCGATAGATCTTCTCTTCTTCCACGTTGTGCATACACACTGGAATACGCAGCATGGCGGCGAGCGTAATAAAGTCCGCGCCAACGTGACCAATCGTCAGCACTCCGTGGTTGGCACCCCAGTTAGCCATGACGGAATAGACATCGCTGAACGGACCTTTGCCGGTTAAGCGCGGCGCAAACCAGGTTGTTGGCCAGGTAGAGTTGGTACGAGCATCAAGCTGAGCATGCACCTCCTTCGGTAATTCCACACTCCAGCCTTCCGCAATTTGTAGCACCGGGCCCAGGCCTTTGATGATATTGATGCGGGTCATGGTGAACGGTACGCCACCTTCGGTAAGAAAACGGGAAGAGTAGCCGCCGCCGCGGAAATACTCGTGGATCGCCGGACACCATTCGGTCGCCGCCAGGCAATCATCGGCTTCCTGCTGTGAGATCTCCCAATGTGGTTTCATGGTGGGCTGGCCTTCGCTGTCACGCTGTTTGCAGGAACCATCCAGTGCCGCAGAGCCGGAGTTAATCAGGTGAATAATGCCGTGCTCAGCAAGACCGGTCAGCGGTTTACCTGTGACGCGTTCTACTGCTTCCGGTGACCAGTAGGTCCGTACATCAGCAAAGACCTGCGCTGTGCCGGTGAGCTGGTGGCCAAACAACATTGCGACACCGTTCAGGCTGTCGTTCTCGGTGGCGACGACATACGGTTCGCGCACGCCATTCCAGTCAAATGAGCTATTCAGCAACGCTTCGGCGGTGTCACCGTTTGGATATTGATCCGTCCAGTGGCGCTGGCCCTGGAAGCCGGCGGCAATCGCGTTGTACCCCATCGACTCTTCAACCCGGCCTTTCTCTGCCAGTTTCTGGTTACCCTGCATCATGTCGCGGATGCACATTGCCATCAGCAGACTCTCTTTCAGCACTGCACGGCTCTGTTCTTCATTTCGCTTATACTGTTGTGCGTTCTGATCCTCGCCATAACGGAAATGTTTATCCGCCCACGCCAGGGCAATTTCCAGTTCCGCTTCGTCATAGATTTTCTGGTCAATACGACGACGTAATTCGGTCATATCAACAGGTTGAACCTTCATTCCCAGCCAGGATTCAAAGAAGTTATGGTCGACAATAGAGCCTGCAATTCCCATTGAAACGCCGCCGACGGACAGATAGCTTTTGCCTTTCATGCTGGCAACGGCTAAACCTGCCCGGGTGAAACGCAGCAGTTTTTCTTCAACATCGGCAGGGATAGTGGTATCACCTGCATCCTGCACGTCATGACCATAAATAGAGAAGGCGGGAAGCCCTTTTTGATTATGTGCAGCCAGGGCTGCAGCCAGATACACTGCACCCGGACGCTCCGTCCCGTTGAAACCCCAAATGGCTTTCGGGCGCATGGGGTCCATATCGATAGTTTCGCTGCCGTAGCACCAACATGGCGTGACGGTAATTGTCACGCCGACGTTCAGGCTACTGAATTTTTCTTCACAGGCGGCAGATTCAGCCAATCCGGCAATACAGGTGTCTGCGATAACGCACTCGATCTGTGCCCCGCAGGCATGACGAAGTTTCTCGGAAATCAGTGCTGCAGTGGCTTTTGCCATGTTCATGGTTTGTTCTTCGAGCGACTCGCGTACACCCATACGACGCCCATCAATCACCGGACGAATACCGATTTTCGGTAAACTATTTTTTTTCATTCGAGGTTCCTCATCTCACTTTATGCCGTGCTGCAAAAGCGGATGTTGGACACCACTGTCGCAGTTGGCTGAATTACCCATTTTTGCTAACTCGAGTTAGCTTAGGTATTAGAGGGTTTTTTGCACAACTTTTTTGTTATGGAACTGTGAGAAACCTCACGAGAAGTGGTTAAAATTCGATCTGCGTCAAATAAACAAATACAGACTTTTTCATTAAATTCTTTTTAAATTAATAAGATAAAATAAATTGTCTGTTCAGTGTCACAGTTTTAGACCAAATGATTTGGCTATTTTTGGCAGCTAAAATAGCTTTAAAAGGCAATCGCTAACTCGAGTTAGCATCGTTGATAAAACGCATATGATCTTGTAGGCACATTCGCATTAACGGTGACGATGGCTTCCTGGCACGCTGTTTTTCGCCTGATTCACTGATTACAGTTTCTGTATATTGAGGAAAGCAGCAATGTCTGAAACATTTTTACAGATGAGTCATATTACGAAACGCTTTCCCGGCGTATTAGCGTTGAGTAATGTGGATTTTACTTTACGCAAAGGTGAGGTTCATGCGCTGTTGGGGGAGAATGGCGCGGGAAAGTCTACCCTGATGAAAATTTTATCCGGTGTATATCAACCTGATGAAGGTGATATTATTTTTGAGGGCCAACCCGTTTCGTTTGCAAACCCATTGAGTGCACAAAACGTAGGTATCACCATTATTCATCAGGAGTTTAACCTTTTTCCTGAACTGACGGTCGAAGACAATATATTTATTGGCAGGGAGTTTTGCAAAAATAACCGCTGGCGTCTGGATGAGAAACAACAGCGACAGGCTGCTATCGATATTTTGCAAAAATTAAACCTGAATATCTCCCCAGACACGCTGGTTGCCGATCTTACTGTTGCTCAGCAACAAATGGTTGAGATTGCGAAAGCGATATCGGTGAATGCCAAGATTCTTATTATGGATGAACCAACGGCGGCGTTGACTGAAACTGAAATTGACAGTTTATTCCGGGTTACACGCTTACTTAAAGAACAGGGAACGGGCATCGTTTATATCTCGCACCGACTGGAAGAGTTGGCGCTGATCGCCGATCGCGCTACCGTCATGCGGGATGGGCAGTTTATTGCCACAGTGGATTATGACTCGGTCAAAATCAGCGACCTGATTGCCATGATGGTTGGGCGCGACCTTGGCAATATTTATCCCCGCCGGGAGCCGCAACCCCAGCGTAAACCTGTGCTGGAAGTTAGTGGTCTGACGCGCAAAGGCGTACTGAACAATATCGATTTTACCTTGCATCAGGGGGAAATCTTAGGTTTTGCCGGGCTGATGGGGGCCGGGCGTACTGAGCTTGCACGGGCGATCTTTGGTGCCGATCCCATCGACAGTGGAACCATCAAGCTGAACGGTAAAGAGACGGTAATCAAGGATATTCCTGATGCCATCCAGCAGGGCATTAGCTACTTAACCGAGGACAGAAAAAAAGAGGGCCTGGCATTAGGATTGTCCGTTGAACGCAATATTATGCTAGGAAATTACCCCGAGTATTCTAACCGATATGGCAACGTGGATAGCAAACGCTGTCAGCAAACCAGCGAAGAGCAGGTGAAAGCACTGCGTATTAAGACGCCGCATCTAGAACAGGCTGCGTTGAATTTAAGCGGCGGTAATCAGCAAAAAATTATTATTGCCAGATGGGTATGCAAGGACACCGACATTCTCATCTTTGATGAACCCACGCGCGGTATTGATGTGGGGGCCAAACTTGAAATTTATGAATTAATGAATCGACTGGTGGCAAAAGGGAAATCAATTATCATGATTTCCTCTGAATTACCGGAAGTGCTGGGTATGTGCGATCGCATTTTAGTTATGCGTAATGGGCGTATTACCGGAGAGTTAGCTTCTGATGACGCCACACAAGAAAAAATCATGCAATATGCGACGTTAGAGGACTAATTTATGACTATCTCTGTAACCTCTTCAGACAGCAATAATAAGAAAATAAAAATTAACAAAGAGCTTTTAATGCGCCTGGCTCCGCTTTTGAGTCTGATTATTCTGGTGATATTTTTTAGTTTTGGATCACCTTTCTTCTTTAACACCGAAAACATTATGACAATTGCCCTGCAAACCTCAGTGATTGGCATCATGGCAATTGGTGTTACTTTCGTCATTATCACCTCAGGAATTGACCTTTCTCTCGGTTCGGTAGTGGCCTTTTCTGGCGTCGCAGTAGGCATTTGCGCCACCCTGGGTTTGCCTTTGCCAATATGCATTCTGGCTGGCGTACTCGCTGGTGGATTATGCGGCTATATCAATGGCTTGCTGGTCACAAAAATGACTATTCCGCCCTTTATTGCCACCCTGGGTCTGATGATGTCTGTCCGGGGGATCAATATGGTAATGACTGACGGCCGGGCAATTTACTTTGCTGATTATCCCACCTTCAAGATGCTGGCGCAGGGACGCTTGTTCGATGTGCTGCCTTATCCCGTTTTTTACCTCGTGGTCGTCGCACTGATCGCCGCATATATCCTCAAGAAAACGGTGATTGGTCGTTATGTCTATGCCGTGGGGAGTAATGAGGTTGCTGCACATCTTTCCGGGATTAAAGTCCAGCGCGTGAAAATTTTTGTCTACGCATTTTGTGGTCTGCTGACCGGGATTGCTGGGGTCATTCTGGCTTCTCGCCTTAACTCGGGCCAGCCGACCGTCGGCGTGGGCTATGAACTGGAAGCCATTGCTGCGGTGGTCATTGGCGGCACGAGCCTGATGGGGGGGATTGGCACTATTGGCGGCACCATTATCGGCGCATTCATTATGAGCGTGTTGAAAAACGGTCTGAACCTGATGGGTGTCTCGCAGTTCTGGCAAATGGTGGCCATGGGCGTAGTCGTTATCGCCGCGGTTTATCTCGACACGTTACGCAAAAAAATTCGTTGATTTACGCACCCGGAAGTCTCGGGACAACATAACCCTGACGTTTAGGGTGACTCACTCAGAACGGAGTAAAACAATGAGAACCAGGAATTTTGTCTATGCGTTATCCCTGCTGGCCTGCATGACATCCAGCGCACTGGCTAAAGATATGAACCTTCCTGTGGTCAGTAAAGGTTTCCAGCATGAATTCTGGCAGACCGTAAAAATGGGTACCGAAGCAGCAGCGAAAGAGTTGGGCGATAAGACCAGCTATGTTGGGCCTGCTGATGAAACTCAGATTGCTGAGCAGATTCAGTTGGTTGAAAACGCAATGGCGCAAAAGCCTAATGGATTGCTGTTGGCAGCATTAGACGCCAATGCGCTTGCACCATTAGTGGAAACAGCGAATTCACGCGGCATAAAGGTTGTGACGTTTGACTCAGGCGTAAATTCTGACATTCCTGTCAGCTTTGTGGCAACGAATAACCGTAAAGCAGGGGCTGAAGCGGCAGATGCTCTCGCTGCACAGGTGGGTAGCAAAGGGAAAGTCGGCATTATTGCGCACGTGGCTGGAACCTCTTCCGCAATTGAACGTTCGGAAGGTTTTGTGGCCAGAATGAAGGAAAAATATCCGGATATCAAAGTGCTGCCGGTTCAGTACAGCGATGGAGATCCGCAAAAAGCGATGGATAAAACCATCGATATGATCCAGGCAAACCCCGATATTGCCGGGATCTACGGCACCAATGAAGGCTCAACGCTGGGTGTGGCGAACGCCATTGATAGCCAAAACCTGAAAGGTAAAGTGAAGGTGATTGGTTTTGATAGCACTGAAGCAATCATTGCCTTCCTGAAATCTGGTGTAATCCAGGGCTTTGTTGTACAGGACGCGTACCAGATTGGCTATCAGGGTATTAAGACGCTGAATGCGGCCGTGTCAGGTCAGTCAGTACCGAAAGAAATTGATATTCCGGTGAAATTTGTGAATGCGCAGAACATTGATACACCGGAAATCGACAAGCTGTTGCACCCATTCGGTAAAAAATAAGACCGCGGGGGCGGTGCATTCGCCCCATTATTAGCCAGCGTCAGGGAGCTACTATGAGCAGTGGATATTTCCTCGGAGTGGATGTCGGTTCTGCCAGTGTCAGGGCGGGTGTTTTTGATGCCAGTGGCAAACGGCTGGCTTTTGCGACATTCCCTATCTCGCAGTTTCGACCTGGCCCTGAGCGGGTAGAGCAGTCATCTGCCGAAATCTGGCAGCAGGTTTGCCATGCCGTGAAGGAGGCAGTGTCGTCAGCCGGGGTTTGCGTTGAGGAGATCCGCTCGTTGGGGTTTGATGCCACCTGTTCGTTAGTGGCTCTGGATGAACAGGGGCAGGGTCTGGCGGTTTCACCTGGTGAACCGTCAGATCACAACATCATCATGTGGATGGATCATCGTGCGGTGCAGGAGACACAGCGGATCAACGCAACGCGGGACCCCGCGTTGCGCTATGTCGGGGGTGAAGTCAGTGTCGAAATGGAACTGCCCAAAGTGCTGTGGCTAAAAAACCATTTCCCTGCGACCTGGCAGCGAGCACACCGCTTCTACGATCTGGCGGATTTTTTGGTCTGGCAAGCCACCGCTTGTGATGTTGCAGGTCTGTGTACTTTAACCTGTAAATGGAACTATCTGGCACATGAACAACGCTTTAGCCACTCCCTGCTGGATGCGGTTGAATTAACGGATTTGTTGAGCAAAATTCCGTCGCGGATCCTGCCCCCTGGCGCGGCCGTTGGGACGCTCAGCCCCGATGCGGCACAAGCGCTGGGACTGACGACTGCGGTGGTAGTCGCCAGTGGCATGATCGATGCGCATGCGGGGGGCGTGGCGCTTGCTGGTGTCGAGCCTGCGGGAACATTGGCGTTGATCAGCGGAACATCAAATTGCCATATGTTGTGCAGCGAGCAGGAAATTCATACACCGGGAGTATGGGGGCCGTACTGGTCCGCCATGCTGCCGGGTTACTGGCTGACGGAAGGGGGACAAAGCGCTGCCGGGGCGCTGGTTGACTGGACGCTTCAGGAGTCAGGTGCCAGCGCTGAGTTGTATCACAAGGCTGAGGCACGAGGTTGTCATCCGATAGTGTTAGTTAATGAATGGGTGGCTGCATTGGAAGCACAGGAGTCAGAGCCTGGTCGTTATCTGCATGTACTGGCCGATCATCACGGTAACCGTTCCCCGCGTGCGCGACCTGATGCCCGGGGCAGCGTTTGCGGTTTGACGCTTGAACGAGGCGAGATGCAGGTTGCTCGTCTGTATCTGGCGACATTACAGGCGATTGCCTGCGGCACCCGACACATTATGGAAGTGATGCGCGAAAACGGTCATACCATTTCTCGACTGACGCTGTGTGGTGGTGCAACACATAATCCACTGTGGTTGCGAGAGTATGCAGACGCCACCGGATGCGATATTCACCTTTTGCAGGAAGAAGATGCCGTGACGTTAGGTGCGGCTATTACTGGTGCGGTAGCCTGCGGGGGGTGGGCAGATGTTCCCTCCGCCTGCCGGGCGATGGTTCGCCCAGGCGGGGTGATTAAAGCGAATCCGGCACGACAGGACTTCTATGACCGTAAATTCCAGGTATATCTGATGATGTGGGATCAACAGCAAGCGCTTAACCAGGTTATGCAGTAAGACAAAAGTTTAAAATACTTTTATGATTGTGAATTGACGTTTTTGGATGTGAACTGGGACATATAAATGGCTAAAACAGTAGAACAGATAGCCAGCGATCTGAATTTATCGGTGACGACCGTGCGACTGGTGCTGAACGGGAAGGCTGAGCAATATCGTATCAGTGTCAAAACCCAAACGCGTATTAATGAATACGTTGAACGGTATGGTTATGTCATAAACCATTCAGCCCGCAGCCTGAAACTGAATAAAACAGATACGTTGGGGCTGATTGTGCCCAATATATCTAACGTCTTTTTTGCCACACTTGCCGAAAAACTTGAACAACGTTGCCGTCGCTCTGGATATCAATTAACGATTAGTTGTACCTACGATGATGTTGATTATGAAAACAAATTAACGAAAGCGTTAATAGCTCGTAATGTTGATGGCCTTTTTATTGTTCCCTCAACCTTAGAGAATCAGCAACACCATTTGCGTCAGGTCAGAAAACCGATGGTGCTACTCGACAGGGATTTTAAGTATACCGATAACGCACTGGTTGAAAGTCATAACATTTTAGGTGGTGAAAAGCTGACGCAAAGTTTGTTTGATGCAGGAAAATCTCCGATCTGGTTTTTAGTCGGGGATACCGGATTGCCCAGTATTGGTGATCGTTTGAAAGGTTATCTTAACGCATTGAACAATAATGGAATTGCTCACCGTGACTGGGTGCGTGAAGGTCCGGATAATACGCCGGATGGTGGCTACCGGTTGATGGAGAAACTGATCAACGAACAGGGCTGTCCGCAGGCGTTTATTGCCTCATCATTACCTGTGCTGGAAGGTGCCGTCATTGCTCTTCGCAATCGTTTTGGCGTGATTCCACCGGACATTAATATCGGGACATTTGATGAACATCCGATGCTGGGATTCCTCGCGAATAATGTCTGGTCAATGCAGCAGGATGAAAATGTCTGGGCGGAAAAAGCCTTCGCTATGATGATGAGTGCTATTGATGATCAGCCAATTAAAGAAACTGTAAAAGTTGAGATGAAACTAATTAAGCGTGTAAGACAACAATAATTCGTCGCACTAACTAAATCGGCCAACTGAATCTGAATAAATATGTTCAGTGGCTGCTCATATCTGAAACCTGACCCGTCTTACTCTGCGGCAGCATTTTTTCGCAATAAAGACGAGGGGCAACTGTACCCGGAGAATCATTATGGAAAGAATGCGTTTATCACGTGAAATCATCGAAACCTGCCTGGAAATGACCCGTCTTGGGTTGAACCAGGGAACCGCCGGAAATGTGAGTGCGCGATATGAAAATGGAATGCTGATCACACCCAGCGGTATCCCTTACGAAAGACTCACTGAAAACATGATCGTGTTCGTAGATAACGACGGTAAATATGATAAAGGACAATTACCTTCCAGTGAATGGCGTTTTCACTTGGCAGCTTATCAGACGCGCCCGGATGCCAATGCGGTCGTTCATAACCATGCGATTCATTGCACCGCCGTGTCAATTTTGAACCGTCCTATTCCGGCAATCCATTACATGATTGCCGCGGCTGGGGGGAACTCTATCCCGTGTGCGCCGTATGCGACGTTTGGTACACGAGAGCTGTCAGAGCATGTGAGCGTCGCGTTGAAAAGCCGTAAGGCAACGCTGTTGCAGCACCATGGGTTGATTGCCTGTGAAGCGAATCTGGAAAAAGCACTATGGCTGGCGCATGAAGTGGAAGTTTTGGCCCGCCTGTATCTGAGCACCCTGGCGATTGTCGACCCGGTGCCGGTGCTGGATGACGAAGAGATCGCCATTGTGCTGGAGAAATTCAAATCTTACGGATTACGAATTGAAGAGTAATTTCGCATAGCGAAAAGGAGAAATACGATGGCGAACAGAATGATTCTGAATGAAACGGCATGGTTTGGCCGGGGAGCTGTTGGGGCATTAACGGATGAGGTCATCCGTCGGGGTTATCGCAAGGCTTTGATTGTCACCGATGCAAACCTGGTACAGTGCGGCGTTGTCGATAAGGTGACATCCCGTATGGATGCCGCCGGTTTGCCGTGGGAGATCTATTCCGGCGTGATCCCGAATCCTACAATTGCAGTGGTGAAGGAGGGGCTGGGAGTCTTTCAGCAAAGTGGCGCAGATTATCTGATAGCGATAGGCGGCGGCTCTCCGCAGGATACCTGTAAAGCGATTGGCATTATCCACAATAACCCTGAGTTTGCCGATGTCCGCAGCCTTGAAGGGTTATCGCCAACACGTGCTGCGAGCGTACCGGTGATGGCAATCCCAACGACGGCAGGGACGGCGGCGGAAGTGACCATTAACTACGTGATCACGGATGAAGAAAATCGGCGTAAATTTGTCTGTGTCGATCCGCATGACATTCCGCAGGTGGCGTTTATTGATGCCGATATGATGGACGGTATGCCTGCCGCGTTAAAAGCGGCGACCGGGGTCGATGCGTTGACCCATGCTATCGAAGGTTATATTACGCGGGCGGCGTGGGCACTTACTGACGCGTTGCACATCAAAGCCATTGAGATCATTGCCGGGGCGTTGCGCGGCTCTGTTAATGGTGACAGCCAGTCCGGTGAGGCAATGGCGCTGGGTCAGTACGTTGCCGGGATGGGATTTTCAAACGTCGGTCTGGGACTCGTGCATGGCATGGCGCATCCGCTGGGGGCCTTTTATAACACTCCGCACGGCGTCGCCAATGCTATTTTGTTACCGCACGTGATGCACTACAACGCCGAATACACCGGAGAGAAATTCCGCGATATCGCCCGGGTAATGGGGGTGAAAGTGGAAGGTTTGACGCTGGAAGAGGCGCGTAAGGCAGCGGTAGATGCTGTGTTTGCGCTTAACCGCGATGTGGGGATCCCGCCGCACTTACGTGATGTTGGGGTACGTAAGGAAGATATTCCTGCGCTGGCGCAGGCGGCATTTGACGATGTTTGCACTGGCGGTAACCCGCGTGAAGCAAGCATTGCCGATATCGTCGAGCTTTACCATACTGCCTGGTAATCACCAGGCGTTTATCCGGCCTACAGTGTGATTGATTTGTAGGCCGGATAAGGTGTTTACACCGCCATCCGGCAACAGAGCTATCGCCAAAGAACTACCGTGCCAGCCGTAGCTGCTGGAGGTTTCCGTCAATATGTAAGTCCGTTTGCAGGCGCGCGATATCACGGCACAGAAACGCCATCTCTTTATGTATTTCGAGTTTCTTACGCCACTTTTCCGGCACGTCTTCCAGATGTGCGTAAATCCCTTCCAGATGCTGAAATTGCACGAGTAGCTGCGTTGCGCTCTTGGGACCAATACCTGCAACGCCCGGCACTTTTGAGCTGCTGATCCCGGCCAGTCCCCAGTAGTCCGGCAACTGCTGAGGCATTACGCCGAATTCTTTCTCAATGAATGGCGCGTCCAGCCAGCGCTTCTGGAAATAGTCGCGAATGCGTAATGTTGGGGAGAGCAACTGGCAATAACCTTTGTCTGTCGAAACGATGGTGGCCTGATGTCCCGCCTGGGTGACTTTCACCGCCAGCGTTGCGGCTAAATCATCGGCTTCATTCCCGCTCGAGACCCAACAACAGACGCCGCGCTGTTCAAACGCGGCGCGTAGGGCGGGCATTTCGTGATGCAATTCGTCGGGCATCGGTGGGCGACCTGCTTTGTAGTCAGGCAGCCGTTGGTGACGCCAACCGCTGTTACGCGCCTCATCATCGAATACCGCCACGGCGTGCGTGGGTTGGCTGTGCACAATCAACTGATCGAGTGCGTGCTGGCATGTCTCCACACAGGGCGACCCCTGGACGGCGTGAATGCGACGAATGAGATTGAGTGCATCGACAATGAGCAGATGGACGGCCACGGTGTTCTCCCTAACAAATTAGTCTGTAGGGTAACATTCACGACGAGTGGAGACGAGCATTGTGAAATAGTGCTATCCGTAGGCCTGATAAGCGCAGCGCCATCAGGCAATAAAAGCCGGATGCGGCGAGCGCCTTATCCGGCCTACAGATACGAAAATGTGCTGAGAATTAATCGCAGGTAACGATCTTCATCGCCAGACCGCCACGCGAGGTTTCGCGGTATTTGGCGTTCATATCTTTACCCGTCTCGTACATGGTCTCGATAACTTTATCGAGGCATACACGAGGCTCGCTGGTACGGCGCAGTGCCATACGAGCCGCGTTCACCGCTTTCACCGAGGCAATGGCGTTACGCTCAATGCACGGAACCTGAACTTGTCCGGCAACCGGGTCGCAGGTCAGACCCAGGTTGTGTTCCATACCGATTTCTGCGGCGATACATACCTGCGTCGGGCTACCGCCCAGCAGTTCTGCCAGGCCCGCTGCCGCCATAGAACACGCTACACCGACTTCACCCTGACAGCCGACTTCAGCACCCGAAATTGAGGCATTCATCTTGTACAGGGAACCGATAGCGCTCGCGACCAGCATATAGCGTGCCAGTGAGTTAGCGTTCACTTCGCGGATAAACTTGTCATAGTACGCCAACACCGCAGGAACAATCCCGCATGCGCCGTTCGTCGGGGCGGTAACTACACGTCCACCGGCAGCGTTCTCTTCGTTCACGGCCAGCGCAAACATGTTGATCCAATCTACAACTGCCATCGGGTCAGTCGTGGTTTTGTCACTGCTAACCAGCATACGACGCAGTGCTGCCGCACGACGCGGAACGCGCAGTTTGCCCGGCAGAACACCTTCGGTGGTGATACCGCGTTCAATTCCACTACGCATCACTTCCCAGACGTTTGCAAAGTGCTGTTCCAGCTCTTCTTTGCTGTGCAGAGCTAGCTCGTTCTGCATCATCAGGCCGGAAAGTGACAGGCCGGTTTCCTGACAGTGTCGTTGCAAATCGGCTGCGGATTTATACGGATACGGCACGCTTACCGGATTGTTATTCGGCAAACCAAAGTGTTCTTCATCAACGATAAATCCACCGCCGATGGAATAGTACGTCTGGCTGTAAATGGCTTTTTCGCCAGCCAGCGCGGTAATGCGCATCCCGTTTTCGTGCAGGGACAGATTGTCCGTATGGAAATTCATGCACTTATCAACCGGGAATTCGACCTCATGTTGACCGTCTGCCAGCAACAAGCGTCCATGGGTATTCACATCCTGGATAAAGGACGGGATAGCATCAATGTCTACGGTATCCGGCAGATTACCCGCCAGGCCCATAATAATCGCGATGTCGGTATGGTGACCTTTCCCGGTCAGGGACAGAGAGCCATAGACATCAACCACTACGCGGGTTACGTCAGTGAGAATTCCGCGTGCAATCAGGTCATCCGTGAATTGTTTGCCTGCTTTCATCGGGCCAACAGTATGGGAGCTGGAAGGGCCAATGCCGATTTTGAAAATATCGAATACGCTAATCATGAGGCGTCCATTGTGTATCGAGGTGCGCCGCCCCGAAGAGCGGCGCAGGGGAATTAACTGAACAGAGAGTAGAAAATAGCGGAGATAGCGATCAGGCCCATAATCACAACGAACACGTTGCTGATATGGCCACTGTATTTACGCATTGCCGGTACTTTCTGAATCGCATACATCGGCATCAGGAACAGAATCATCGCGATGATCGGGCCACCCAGGGTTTCAATCATACCGAGGATGCTCGGGTTCAGCGTCGCCACAATCCAGGTGGTTACCAGCATGAACAGTGCAGTGATTTTGTTCAGTTTATTGATTTCGATGGACTTGCCTTTGCCACGCAGAGACTTAATTACCATACCGTTGAAACCTTCACGCGCACCCAGGTAGTGGCCGAGGAAGGACTTGGTGATAGCAATAATCGCGATGATCGGTGCCATCCAGGCAATAATCGGTGCGTTAAAGTGGTTCGCCAGGTAAGACAGGATAGAGATGTTCTGCTCTTTAGCTGCAGCCAGATCCGCCGGAGTCAGGCTGAATACGCAGCTGAAGACGAAGAACATAACGGTCAGTACCATCATGATGTGAGCGAATGCCAGAATTTTGGAGCATTTCTTCTCTGCTTCATCACCGTACTCTTCACGCTTCGCCACGGCGAAGGAGGAGATGATCGGGGAGTGGTTGAAGGAGAACACCATTACCGGAATTGCCAGCCACAGAGTCAGCAGCAGGCCGTTGCCGGTGGTTGCCGCAGAGTCAAAAGACAAGGTTTCCAGAATCGCACCGCTCCACTGAGGGATCAGGTACAGTGCCAGCAGCATCAGTGCCGCAACAAACGGGAATACCAGGATGCTCATCGCCTTCACGATCATCTGCTCACCGAAGCGCACGATGGTCATCATGCCGACAATCAGAATCAGAGAGAGGATTGCACGCGGCGGCGGCGTAATCGCCAACTGGTGAGTCAGGAAGCTTTCAACGGTGTTGGTGATTGCAACGCTGTAAACCAGCAGAATGGGGTAGATAGCGAAGAAGTAGAGCAGAGTAATCAGTTTACCTGCGCCAACGCCAAAGTGCTCTTCTACAACTTCAGTGATGTCTTCACCCGGATTTTTACCGGACAACACGAAGCGGGTCAGACCACGGTGAGCAAAGAAGGTCATTGGGAAGGCAAGAATGGCCATGATGATCAGCGGGATCATACCGCCAACGCCTGCGTTAATTGGCAGGAATAATACACCCGCGCCAATCGCCGTGCCGTAAAGGCCCAGCATCCACATGGTGTCTGTCTTGCGCCATGCGCTGCGGGTCTGGCCCGTAACGATAGTGCTGGTTTGAGTGTTTTCCATCTGTTTCTCCTGGAGGAAGCTTAAAAAGTCGGGTTTGGGTTCAATCCAATGAAAAAATACCCGACTGTAAAACGAAATTCGTTTAGCGATTTTTATATAATTTTTCGCCGTAATAATTTTCGGGCGGAAAGATACATTTAAGTAATGAATGTATCAGTGATCGCGATCTCAAATGCAATAATCCACCTTTTATGTGGATAAATTTGGACCATTAATCTGTTAAAAAATAGTCAAAGCGAATTTACGGGCGTGAAGGCTAACATTAACGACATATGGCATGAAAGACAGGGCGCGAAGATACGAGGGTTGCGCTATAAAAACTGTTATTTTTAGTGAATTCTGACGACTAATTATAATTTGCGGTGATAAATCACGGTTTCCTTTGGAAGGTAATCGTTTGCGTTTCGGGGCTTGTCAGACGAAGGATAATTGATGTTTATGTTATTGTGTGAGCTATGTGACTGGTATCACTAAAAAAGCCGGTTGGCTGATGCGCCAAATCCGGCTTTGATATGGACAAAACTGTCACCGAGGTAGCATCAGCTACCCGGTGTTGAAGGTTATGCGCAGATTTCGTAGCAAGGGATATACGCAGTGCCCGGCAACTTCATACGATGTTGTGCAACAAAGCCCTGCAGGAGATCGTCCATGCGGCGCATCATCTCAGGGTCGCCGTGGATTTTGTACGGGCCAAATTCTTCAATGGCGCGAATGCCGACTTCTTTCACGTTCCCCGCGACAATACCGGAGAATGCGCGACGCAGGTCTGCAGCCAGCACTTCAACAGGCTGGTCTGGATACAGTTTCAGATTCGCCATGTTTTCGTGGGACGGTTCGAACGGCATCTGCAAATCAGGCGCGATACGAATTGACCAGTTAAAGCTGTAGGCATCACCGGTGTCCCGGCGGTTCTCTTTCACCAGCGGCATCGCTTTTTTCATTAGACGAGCGACTTCCGCTGCATCGTCAATGATAATTCGATAGTGACGGCGCGCCTCTTCTCCCAGCGTGTGCACGATAAACTCATCCAGTACGCGGAAGTAATCTGCGCTCTCTTTTGGCCCGGTCAGGATCAATGGCAGAACCTGATCTTTGTTCGCCGGATTCATCAGGATACCCAGTAGGTACAGCAGCTCTTCAGCCGTTCCTACGCCGCCGGGGAAGATGATAATGCCGTGAGCGATACGGACGAACGCTTCCAGACGTTTTTCAATGTCCGGCATGATGATGAGTTCGTTAACCAGCGGGTTTGGTGGTTCCGCAGCGATAATTGACGGCTCGGTCATACCGATAAAGCGGCTGTCTTTGTAGCGCTGCTGAGCGTGGCCGACCGCGGCACCTTTCATTGGTGCTTCCATCGCGCCTGGACCACACCCGGTGCAGATGTTCAGTTCACGCAGGCCTAACTGAGTGCCCACGCGGCGCGCATACAAGTACTCGTTCTCGTTGATTGAGTGACCGCCCCAGCAGACGACCATGTTCGGCGCTTCACCGACGTGAAGTGCCCGGGCATTACGCAGAATGGAGAACACTAGGTTGGTGATGTGAACCGAGCTTTCAAGATCCAGATGCTGAAAACGACCCGCGTTATGGATCTGGCCATTGACGAAAAGAATGTCGCGCAGGACGGCAAACAGGTTGGCCTGCAGCGCGCGAATGATGCGCCCATCGACAAACGCGTCTTCAGGTGGGTTGATCAGTTCCAGCTTCACACCGCGTTCACGGCGCAGCACGTTAATGTCGAAACTTTCGAAACGAGACAGCAGCTCTTTGCTGTTGTCGGTCAAACTGCCGGAGTTCAGAACGGCAAGCGAACAGTTACGAAACAGTTGATACAGGTCGCTGCTGGCCGTGCGTTTAAGCATATCGACTTCCAGCTGCGACAACATGTCCATTGAGCCAAGCGGGCTAATATGTGTAATCAAGTAAACTCCTTACGGGACGAGAGATATCATCCTCTACTGATTACAATAGCCCTGGCTTATGACCTTTCACAACCTTGCGCGCGGAATCCGACACGCAAAATTGAGAAAAAAGATTACTGACGCACCAGTCTTCCTGTTGCGGGGGTGAAATCTGTGTTGGTGCGCCATGGGTTGATATCGAGGCCGCCGCGTCGCGTGTAGCGTGCATATACGCTCAGTTTCTCCGGCTGACAGAAACGCAGAAGGTCATTGAAAATGCGTTCCACACACTGCTCGTGAAATTCATTGTGGTGGCGGAAGGAGACCAGATAGCGCAGCAACTTTTCCCTGTCGATTTTGCGTCCACGATACTGAATTTGTATGGAACCCCAGTCAGGCTGATGGGTGATCAGACAGTTGGATTTCAGCAGATGGCTGACCAGCGTCTCTTCTACTGCCTTGTCGCCGCTCACGGCGTTTTCCAGATAGTCGGTGCTGAACTGGTAGTTATCAATGACGATATCCTGATTGTCGATACAGGTGCCATTGAAGTGGGCTATCGGCTGCCCTTCTTGTTCGTCAAGACGATAGAGCGCCACGCTGACATCACCCTGCGCGCAGGCGCGTAGATCGTGTTCCAGAGTTTGACGGACGTGTTCCCATGAGTCAAAACGCGTCTGATTAAAACTGTTCAGATACAGCTTAAAACTTTTTGATTCAATCAGATTAACGCTGGTGTAATCCAGCTCTACATGGCCGACCGCAACCTGCGGTAAGCCGTTGGCATTCAGCCATGACAGTTCATACAGCGTCCAGATATCCGCGCCGTGAAAAGGCAGATTATCGGCTTTTAGATCCAGCGGGTCGCGGTTCAGGCTGCGCGGAACACCCTGCAGCAGGCTGGCGTCGTAAATATCTCGGTAATCCGTTGATTTTCCGAGAGTCAGGCCGTCAAGCGCCCGATGATTTTCATAAGAAGACATGTTTCACCGTCATAAACCAGATACACTATGCGACAAGTGTATCCTGGCTTTTGTGAAGAGAGAAATCAGTGGACGAATTGACCGCACAGGCGTTGACAGCCTTTACGACGCGTTATTGCGATGCATGGCATGAAAAAAACAGCAGCTGGCCGCTGAGTGAAGAGCTGTATGGCGTACCGTCTCCGTGCATCATCTCCTCCACGAACGATGCGGTGTACTGGCAACCGCAGCCTTTTGTAGGCGAGCCGAATGTAAACGCGGTTGAACGTGCCTTTGATATTGTGGTACAACCCGCTGTTCATGCGTTTTATACCACCCAGTTTGCCGGGGACATGCACGCACAATTTGCGGACGAAAAACTTACTCTTCTGCAAACCTGGTCTGAAGATGACTTCAGACGCGTACAGGAAAACCTGATCGGCCACCTGGTTACGCAAAAACGCCTTAAGCTCTCTCCTACGCTTTTTATTGCCACACTGGACAATGAACTTGATGTTATTTCAGTGTGCAACTTGTCTGGGGAAGTCTGCAAGGAAACGCTGGGAACCCGTAAACGAACGGTTTTGGCGGCCTCACTTGCGGAATTTCTTACTCAACTTAAGCCTGTTCTGTAATCCAGTTTGCCCTAGGGCGTGTGAGAGATCTCTTACAAACCCTGTAGGAGATTGCCAGGTGATCAGTAAAGACTTCATCGGCCGATATAATATTAAATATTTATAATTCAATCGGTTAATGTTTTATTGTCAACTTTCATACGAAAATAATCATTAGGGTATGTCTGTAAGTGTCTTGTAAGACAATGCGAAACAGGCGATTCTATCTCCGTCGACAAGGAGTCGCACAACGAAGTGAACATCAGGATGATGACACTTCGGCAGGACACACCAGGACGGTGCTGCAAGGACAGGTTTCAGGATGAAGCAAAGAGGAAAACGCGGGAAGCGTTAAAGGACACCTCCAGGATGGAGAACGAGAGCCGGTCAGGATGTTCGGCGGGTCAGGATGGCCAGGGACACTTCAGGATGAAGTTTTCACATCGGGGGCGGTGTGAGCAGGATGCAAATGTTCAGGATGAACGAGGTCGCAAGACCACAGGAAAAGTTGTCACGGATGAGCAGGGAGCACCAAAAGTAGCTGGAATGCTGCGAAACGAACCGGGAGCACTGTTTTTACAGTGCTCCCTTTTTTTTATTTCCCTTCTACTAGTGCTATTCTTCGCGCCAGATTTTTCATCATTGAGGTTAATTTCATGACGACTCATGACCGTGTGCGCGAGCAGTTGCATGCGCTTGAAGCACTGCTGCGTGAACATAATCACTGGCGGATGGATGAGCCAGAAGCGCATCTATTTTCCAGCACGCAGCCTTTTTGTATGGATACCATGGAGCCAGTTGAATGGCTGCAGTGGGTGTTGATTCCCCGTATGCATGCGCTGCTTGATAATGCGCAGCCACTTCCGGAAGCGTTCGCTATTGCGCCATATTATGAAATGGCGCTGGCAGCCGATCATCCGCAGCGCGATGTGATCCTGATTGCATTGCAGGATCTGGATGCGCTATTTACCCGTGATGACGCCTGATGCTGGAAATTCTCTATCAAGATCAATGGCTGGTTGCAGTCAACAAACCTTCGGACTGGCTGGTTCATCGTAGCTGGCTCGACCGCGATGAGAAAGTGGTGGTAATGCAAACCGTGCGTGACCAGATTGGCCAGCACGTTTTTACCGCCCACCGACTCGACAGACCGACATCCGGTGTGCTGTTGATGGGGCTGTCCAGCGAGGCCGGACGACGGCTGGCACAGCAGTTTGAGCAGCATCAAATCCAAAAACGCTACCATGCCATTGTGCGCGGCTGGCTGATGGACGACGCCGTGCTGGATTATCCGTTGGTGGAAGAGCTGGACAAGATTGCCGATAAATTTGCCCGTGACGACAAAGGCCCACAGCCTGCAGTAACCCACTATCGCGGGCTGGCTACGGTAGAAATGCCCGTGGCAACCGGTCGCTATCCAACCACCCGTTACGGGCTGGTGGAGCTGGATCCTAAAACTGGCCGTAAACATCAGCTCAGACGTCATCTGGCACATTTGCGTCATCCGATTATTGGCGATAGTAAGCACGGTGATTTGCGACAAAACCGCAGCGCCGCAGAACATTTTGGCTGCCAGCGCCTGATGTTGCATGCCAGCCAGCTTGAACTTACGCACCCCTTCACCGGTGAACCACTGGTTATTCGTGCCGGGTTGGATAACGTCTGGATGCAGGCGCTATCACAGTTTGGCTGGTGTGGGCTTCTCCCTGAGAATGAAAGGGTTGAGTTCAGCGGGCTGTCAGGTCAGGATGAGCAGACAGATTCTTAAGTCCTTGGAGATAAAGGTTATGGCGGAAATTGGTATTTTTGTCGGCACAATGTATGGAAACGCGCTGCTGGTTGCCGAAGAGGCCGAAGCTATCCTCGCAAATCAGGGGCATAAAGCCACGGTTTATGAAGATCCTGAACTGGCGGACTGGGAAAAATACAAAGACAAGTACATCCTGGTCGTAACGTCGACGACGGGACAAGGTGATCTGCCGGACAGCATCGTGCCGCTGTTTCAGGGAATTAAAGACCAACTGGGTTACCAGCCTGACGTTCACTACGGCATTATTGCGCTCGGTGACAGTTCATATGCCAATTTCTGCGGCGGCGGTAAGCAGTTTGATGCGCTTTTGCAAGAACAGAGCGCCCAGCGAGTGGGTGAGATGTTGCTGATTGATGCCGGTGAACATCCGGAACCGGAAAGCGAATCTAATCCCTGGGTAGAAAGCTGGGGAACCTTGCTTAAATAACCTCTCGCCCGCACGGGCATGCAACCCCCATTTGATCCGTAGGCCGGGTCAGGCGAAGCCGCCACCCGGCAATAAAACCCCAATTACGTGAACTAACTTCCACTGCTTTGGGCTTATGCCCCAAACAACTTCTCACTGCCTCTCTAATGTTGTGTTCCTGCACGGTGAGGGAAAGAGGCACTCCTTCATATACTTTTCCCGTCAGTTCCCGGAAAGGCAGCGAGTCAGAATAAAACGGCCCCGAGCTGTACCAAAACTGCCACACACTAACCTCTCATTCTGATCACCCTACAGGTGCTGTACAGAATGAACTGGCGAAAGCCAAGATTCAGGAGTGCAACAATGAGTTCATTAAGTCAGGCGGCGAGCAGCGCGGAAAAACGCACTAACGCTCGCTACTGGATAGTGGTGATGTTGTTTATCGTCACATCCTTCAACTACGGCGATCGCGCCACTTTATCCATTGCCGGTTCAGAAATGGCCAAAGACATTGGTCTGGATGCGGTCGGGATGGGGTATGTATTTTCTGCTTTTTCATGGGCCTATGTTATCGGCCAGATCCCCGGCGGCTGGTTGCTTGACCGCTTTGGTTCAAAGCGCGTTTATTTCTGGTCCATCTTTATCTGGTCCATGTTTACCTTGCTGCAAGGCTTCGTCGATATCTTTAGCGGCTTCGGAATCATCGTCGCACTGTTTACCTTGCGTTTCCTCGTGGGCTTAGCTGAGTCACCCTCGTTCCCTGGCAACAGTCGTATTGTTGCGGCCTGGTTCCCGGCGCAGGAGAGGGGGACCGCGGTGGCAATTTTTAACTCCGCGCAATACTTCGCCACTGTTATCTTCGCGCCAATCATGGGTTGGCTGACCCACGAAGTGGGCTGGTCACACGTATTCTTCTTTATGGGTGGACTCGGGATCATCATCAGCTTTGTCTGGCTGAAAGTGATTCACGAACCGAACCAGCATCCGGGTGTAAACCAAAAAGAGCTGGACTACATTGCCGAAGGTGGCGCACTGATCAACATGGATCAGGCAGCAGCTAAAGCTAAAGTTCCGTTCAGCGTGAAATGGGGGCAAATCAAGCAGTTGTTGGGTTCCCGCATGATGATTGGTATCTACATCGGCCAGTACTGTATTAACGCGCTGACCTACTTCTTTATCACCTGGTTCCCGGTCTATCTGGTACAGGCGCGCGGTATGTCGATTCTGAAAGCGGGATTTGTGGCGTCGGTCCCGGCTATTTGCGGATTCGCAGGTGGCGTGCTCGGCGGCATTATTTCCGACTGGCTGATGCGTCGCACCGGTTCGCTAAATATCGCCCGTAAAACGCCAATCGTGTTGGGTATGTTGCTGTCAATGGTGATGGTGTTCTGTAACTACGTCAACGTTGAATGGATGATTATCGGCTTTATGGCGCTGGCCTTCTTCGGTAAAGGTATTGGTGCACTGGGCTGGGCGGTAATGGCGGACACGGCTCCTAAAGAGATTAGCGGCCTGAGCGGCGGTCTGTTCAACATGTTCGGTAATATCTCCGGCATCGTGACACCGATTGCTATCGGCTACATTGTGGGCACGACGGGGTCGTTTAATGGTGCCTTGATTTACGTTGGAGTGCATGCGCTGATTGCCGTGGTGAGTTATCTGGTGCTGGTTGGCGATATTAAACGTATCGAACTGAAACCTGTCGCAGGACAATGATGATGACAACACAATCGAGTCCCGTTATTACCGACATGAAAGTCATTCCGGTGGCTGGTCATGACAGCATGCTGCTCAATATTGGTGGCGCGCATAATGCCTGGTTTACCCGCAATATCGTGGTCCTTACTGATAACGCCGGACACACCGGTGTGGGTGAAGCGCCGGGCGGAGAAGTGATCTATCAAACGCTGGTGGACGCTATTCCGCAGGTGTTAGGCCAGGAAGTGGCCCGCCTGAATAAGGTGGTCCAGCAGGTGCATAAAGGCAATCAGGCTGCTGACTTTGATACCTTCGGCAATGGCGCCTGGACATTTGAGCTGCGCGTCAATGCGGTGGCGGCGCTGGAAGCCGCGCTGCTGGATCTGCTGGGCAAAGCGCTGAATGTACCGGTCTGCGAGCTGTTAGGTCCGGGTAAGCAGCGTGATGCAGTGACCGTGCTCGGTTATCTGTTCTATGTAGGCGATCGCACCAAAACCGATCTGCCGTATCTGGAAAGTACGCCGGGTAAACATGAGTGGTATCACTTACGTCACCAGCAAGCGATGACCAGCGATGCGGTGGTGCGTCTGGCGCAGGCGTCACAGGATCGTTATGGCTTTAAAGATTTCAAACTGAAGGGCGGTGTGTTGCCGGGTGAGCAAGAAATTGAAACCGCCCGTGCGCTGAAAGCATGCTTCCCGGAGGCACGTATTACGGTAGACCCTAACGGTGCCTGGCTACTGGATGAAGCGATCGCCTTGTGCAAAGGGCTAAATGATGTTCTGACCTACGCCGAAGATCCGTGCGGCGCTGAACAGGGATTTTCCGGGCGTGAAGTGATGACTGAGTTCCGCCGCGCGACCGGTTTGCCGGTGGCGACCAACATGATTGCTACCAACTGGCGCGAAATGGGCCACGCGGTAATGCTGAATGCTGTCGATATTCCGCTGGCCGATCCGCACTTCTGGACGCTTTCTGGTGCAGTGCGCGTGGCACAGTTGTGCGATGACTGGGGCCTGACCTGGGGATGCCATTCCAATAACCACTTTGATATTTCGCTGGCAATGTTTACTCACGTCGGTGCGGCAGCGCCGGGCAATCCGACAGCCATCGACACGCACTGGATTTGGCAGGAGGGCGATTGCCGTCTGACGAAGAATCCGCTGGAAATAAAGAACGGAAAAATTGCGGTTCCAGATGCACCCGGTCTGGGTGTGGAACTGGACTGGGATCAGGTACAGAAAGCGCATGAAGCCTATAAGGCATTGCCCGGCGGTGCGCGTAATGACGCAGTACCGATGCAGTATCTGATCCCCGGATGGACTTTTGACCGTAAACGTCCCGTTTTCGGCCGTCACTGATTTTGAATAAGGACACGATAATGAGCGCACAATTTTCTACCCCAGTAGTGACCGCTATGCAGGTGATCCCGGTTGCGGGCCACGACAGCATGCTGATGAACCTGAGCGGCGCACATGCCCCGTTTTTCACGCGTAATATTGTGATTATCAAAGATAATTCCGGTCATACCGGGGTGGGCGAAATTCCCGGCGGCGAGAAAATTCGTCAGACTCTGGAAGATGCGATTCCGCTGGTGGTGGGCAAAACGTTAGGTGAATACAAAAACGTACTGAATACGGTACGCAATACCTTTGCCGATCGGGATGCCGGTGGGCGTGGTTTGCAGACCTTCGATTTACGTACCACTATTCATGTGGTTACCGGGATCGAAGCGGCAATGTTGGATCTGTTAGGCCAGCACCTGGGGGTGAATGTCGCGTCTCTGTTAGGTGATGGTCAGCAGCGTAGCGAAGTGGAAATGTTGGGGTATCTGTTCTTCGTCGGCAACCGTAAAGCGACGCCGCTGCCGTATCAGAGTCAGCCGGATGAGAAGTGCGACTGGTATCGCCTGCGCCATGAAGAGGCCATGACCCCGGATGCGGTAGTGCGCCTGGCTGAAGCAGCGTATGAGAAATATGGTTTTAACGACTTTAAACTGAAAGGTGGCGTGCTGGCAGGGGAAGAGGAAGCGGAATCTATCGTCGCGTTGGCGAAGCGTTTCCCACAGGCCCGCGTAACGCTCGATCCCAACGGCGCCTGGTCGTTGAATGAAGCGATCAAGATCGGTAAGTATCTGAAAGGATCGCTGGCTTATGCTGAAGATCCATGCGGCGCGGAGCAGGGGTTCTCTGGGCGTGAAGTGATGGCGGAATTCCGCCGCGCCACTGGCCTGCCGACGGCGACCAATATGATCGCTACCGACTGGCGTCAGATGGGGCACACGCTGTCGTTGCAGTCTGTGGATATTCCGCTGGCTGACCCGCATTTCTGGACTATGCAGGGGTCTGTTCGCGTGGCGCAGATGTGTCATGAGTTTGGCCTTACCTGGGGCTCACACTCTAACAACCACTTTGATATTTCGCTGGCGATGTTCACTCATGTCGCGGCAGCGGCACCGGGTAAAATTACGGCCATTGATACCCACTGGATCTGGCAGGAAGGTAACCAACGCCTGACCAAAGAGCCGTTCGACATTAAAGGCGGCATGGTACAGGTGCCAGCGAAGCCGGGTCTGGGTGTAGAACTGGATATGGATCAGGTGATGAAAGCACACGAGCTGTACCAGCAGCACGGCCTGGGGGCGCGTGATGACGCGATGGGAATGCAGTACCTGATCCCGAACTGGACCTTTGATAATAAACGCCCATGCATGGTGCGCTAAGCGTTATGCCGGTTCTGACAGGAACCGGCACATCTCCAGGTGTATGATTAACAGAATCAACATGCGTAAGGACGGCTTATGAAAATAGTAATTGCACCGGATTCTTATAAAGAGAGTTTGAGTGCGCTTGAGGTGGCAACTGCCATTGAGCAGGGTTTTCGTGAGATCTGGCCTGATGCGGATTACGTAAAGATACCGGTTGCTGATGGTGGTGAAGGAACGGTCGAGGCGATGGTTGCCGCTACGGCGGGCCACCTTGTGCATGTTGATGTTACGGGTCCCCTGGGAAGTAAGGTACGGGCATTTTATGGGTTATCGGGAGATGAGCGCTCAGCGTTTATCGAGATGGCGGCCGCCAGTGGGTTAGAGCGGGTTCCGGCAGGGTTGCGCGACCCGCTGAAAACCACCTCATGGGGGACCGGAGAGTTGATTCGCCATGCGCTGAATGCGGGTGTAGAACATATCATCATTGGGATTGGCGGTAGCGCGACTAATGATGGTGGTGCCGGTATGGTGCAGGCTCTGGGCGCCAAATTGCTGGATGCGCAGAATAACCAGATTGCACAAGGCGGGATCGGCCTGGAATCGCTCACCAGGATAGATATTTCAGCGTTAGATAAGCGCCTTGCTACCTGTCGTATTGAAGTGGCCTGCGATGTCACGAATCCGCTGACCGGTAAAGAGGGCGCTTCTGCAGTATTTGGTCCGCAAAAAGGGGCAACGCCAGAGATGATTACCCGTCTGGATAATGCGCTGACGCACTATGCGCAACTGATTGCCCGCGATCTGGACGTTAACGTGCTGGAACTGGCGGGCGGTGGCGCGGCTGGCGGCATGGGGGCTGCACTGTATGCGTTTTGCGGCGCGCAGCTACGCCGTGGTATCGAGATCGTGACGGATGCGTTACACCTTGATGACTGCGTTGCGGATGCAGATTTAGTTGTGACCGGGGAAGGGCGTATTGACAGTCAGACGATCCATGGCAAAGTCCCGGTTGGCGTAGCGAACGTTGCAAAGCGATATAATAAGCCTGTCATTGGTATTGCAGGCAGCCTGACGCCAGATGTTGGTGTGGTACATGAGCATGGAATTGATGCCGTTTTTAGCGTGATTTATACCATTTGCACGCTGGATGAGGCGCTGGATAATGCGAGTGAAAATGTGCGGATGACAGCACGAAACGTGGCCGCAACGCTTAAAGCAGGGCAGCAATTACGCTGAGTTGTTGGCCGGAAAAGGCGCTGACGCCGCCTCCGGCGATGTGCCCGATGCGCGGCGCTTATCGGGCCTACGGTAAACAGCAAAACCTGTAGGCCGGAAAAGGCGGTTACGCCGCCTCCGGCGATGTGCCCGATGTGCGGCGCTTATCGGGCCTACGGTAAACAGCAAAACCTGTAGGCCGGAAAAGGCGGTTACGCCGCCTCCGGCGATGTGCCCGATGGCGCGACGCTTATCGGGCCTGTGGTATACAGCGAAACCTGTAGGCCGGAAAAGACGCTGATGCCGCCTCCGGCGATGTGCCCGATGTGCGGCGCTTATCGGGCCTACGGTAAACAGCAAAACCTGTAGGCCGGAAAAGACGCTGATGCCGCCTCCGGCGATGTGCCCGATGTGCGGCGCTTATCGGGCCTGTGGTATACAGCGAAACCTGTAGGCCGGATAAGGCGTTTACGCCGCATCCGGCGATGTGCCCGATGGCGCGACGCTTATCGGGCCTGTGGTATACAGCGAAACCTGTAGGCCGGAAAAGGCGGTTACGCCGCCTCCGGCGAATATCACCCCAATATCCGTTTTGCTTCCCGCGCGACGTTGTCCATCTCATCAAGAAGCTCTAAAAACTCTGGTTCAAGCTCTTCTTCTTTGGTCCCGCTACGTAACTGCTGTTCAATAAGCTGGCACAGGTTTTTCATGCGGGGAACCCCGCTGTAACCGCAGCTGCCGTGTAGTTTATGAATCAAATCCACCAACCCTTCAGGGTTTTCACCCACCAGTTGCTCTTCAATTCTGTTACGGACTTCAGGCAAGAAATCGATCAGCATTTGCAGCATATCCCGCGCCAGATCGTTTTTACCGGCAGCCTGTCTCAACGCCAGTTGCCAGTCGAGGGTCGTATTCGGGTTGACCACGGGTTCAGGGGGTTCCGCTACGATAGTCCGGGCTGATGTGCCGGCACCGGGCTTATAGCGCAACAGTAAACTGTGCAATTTATCTTCTTCAATCGGCTTAGCCAGGTAGTCATTCATTCCGGCGCTGAGTAACTTCTCTTTTTGTCCTGCCATGGCATGTGCCGTTACCGCAATAACCGGTGTCTGCTGCTGGTGTGGAAGCTGATGGATCAGTTCGCAGGCACGAATACCGTCCATGTCCGGCATCTGGATATCCATCAGGATCAGATCAAATTGCATTTGTTTGGCTCTGTCCACCGCCTGATGCCCGCTGTCGCACAGCTCGACGTGCTGCACTTTATCTTCAAGCAATGCGCCGATAAGCTTCAGGTTCGCCGGGTTGTCGTCCACCGCCATCACGGTCATCGCAATCTTGCTTTCATCTAACAACTGGAGCTCTGACCCTTGGTTCAGGTGGCAATACTCGGTTAATGCAGGTAGCAATCGGGTTGAGGTGAGCGGTTTTAGCAGACATGCCGCTGCGCCGCCTTGCTTCAATTTTTCAGCGTTAATCTGCGCATGGCAAGGCAGCGCCAGCAACAGGAAATCGGTCATCGCGGCTGCGCTTGCCAGCCGTTCATGCTGCATGGTGAGCGGCTCGCGTAACGTGACGGGTACACCAAGTAGCAGGATATCGTAGTGTTCTGCCGGTAATGCAGAGAATGAAGGGCTGTAAATCACCTCCAGTGGCGTTTCACTCAAGATATCCAACGTACATTGCGCGGCGGTAGCATTTGGTTCAACGTAAGCCAGTCGTTTACCTGCCAGACAGCGGGTGGTTGAGCGATCGCTCAGAACATTAGGATTGAGATCAAGACTGATATGGAACCAGAAGGTGGAACCGCGATTTGGTTGGCTATGGAACGAGATATCCCCGCCCATTTCATTGACCAGTTTTTGCGTGATCACAAGGCCAAGTCCGGTACCACCGTGACGGCGCGAAATGCTGGCATCAGCCTGACGGAATGCCTGGAACAGACGTGACTGATCGCGTTCTGGAATGCCAATGCCGGTATCGCGGATTTGAACTTCAATCTGGACTTTGGTGTTACTGAGCGCGCGTTTTTCAACCAGAATGTCGATATTGCCACTCTCGGTAAATTTGATGGCATTGCCGACCAGGTTGGTAATGACCTGTTGCAAGCGCAGCGGGTCGCCAATCACATTGTCCGGAACGTCATTTTTAATATTCAGTGTTAGCTCCAGCCCTTTGTCATGGGAGGAGTGTGCTAACAGCGTTACGACGTCATCCAGTGTACTGCGCAGCGGGAAAGGTATGCTTTCCAGAATCAGTTTACCCGCTTCCAGTTTAGAGAAGTCGAGCACATCATTGATGATAGCGAGCAGGTTGTTGGCAGAGCGTTCAATCGTATTCAGGTGATCGCGCTGAGTGGTATTTAACTCGGTTTTTAGTGTCAGACGTGTAAAGCCAATGACACCGTTTAGCGGTGTACGTAGCTCGTGAGACATGTTCGCCAGGAACTCTGATTTAATACGTGCAGCTTCCTGAGCGCGTTTCTTTGCCAGGTCCAGCTCAACGTTTTGGATCTCCATCTGCTCCAGCGTTTCGCGCAGATCTGACGTCGCCTGATCGATATTGTGCTGCATCTCTTCATGGTAGGCGGCGAGAGACATCGCCATCGAGTTGATGCCATTCTTCAGCATATCCAGCTCGCCCAACATGAAACCTTCCACGCGGCTATCGAGCTGACCTCTACGTATTCGGTCTACGGTATTCACCATGTTGCGAATTGGGCCGGTCACGTCACGCATCAGACGCCAGCCGAAAATTAACGCAATACCAATACAAAACAGCATCATGACGCTGGAGATAAAGATCTCTTTGTACTGCTGTAATCGCACGGACTTGAGGTCCAGCTCAAGCGCCACATACCCCAGCATATTTTTGGTGTTCTTCGCATCGCTAACGGCAGATTCATCCGGTGAATAGCTTTCCGATATAATAGGGGTACGCAGGATCATGATATCCCCGTGCCGGGTTACGCTCAGCTTTCGTGGAAACGGCGATCCGGTAGCCAATTGCATCTCTGACGGATCAAGATGAAAGTTGGAGGTGACGAACAGTCGGTTATTTTCGTCATAGACGGAAATTGCCCGCACAATATCGGAATGGCGACGATGCAACACGCTGATAAGCTGGCCGATGGATTCCCGGTTCTGCAAGTTCATGCCGTATTCGCTGGATACCGCGAGTGGCTCAATGATGCTGGCACCAGCATCTTCCAGTTGACGCTGCAAGTCGTTATAGCGATGCACAACAAAAAAGATACTGAGCAGCAAACCTATCAGGACGGTCGGGGCCAGGATCAGAATCATCATGCGTGCGCGCAGGCTGTAGTTGGTCATGGAGTTCCGTTATGGGACAATTAGGGTCACACTGTTAAATAGAGAAATATCTCGTCGATGGCGCAATTCTACTCTGCAAAACGACGCGTGACGACGCGTCAGATCATAACCGTTACCGTCAATGACCTTGATTCTTTTGGTCAGGGCGTTGCTCGTCATAACGGGAAAGCCCTGTTTATACCGGAATTGCTGCCCCAGGAAAGCGCAGAAGTGGTGATTACTGAAGATAAAAAACAGTTTGCCCGTGCGCAAGTCAAACGTCGTTTAAACGACAGTTCGGAACGCGAAGTGCCACGTTGCCCACATTTTGGGGTCTGTGGTGGCTGTCAACAGCAGCACGCCAGCATCCCTTTGCAGCAGCGTAGCAAAAGTGCGGCGTTGTCGCGTTTAATGAAATGTGAGGTGACGGACGTTATCGCCGATACCCCGTGGGGTTATCGGCGCCGCGCGCGTTTAAGTCTGAACTATCGCTCGAAAGAGCAGCAATTGCAGATGGGGTTTCGCAAGTCCGGCTCCAGCGACATTATCGATGTGAAGCAATGCCCTATTTTGGTGCCCCAACTTGAGGCGCTGCTGCCTGAAATTCGGGCATGCCTGCAGAGTCTGCAGGGGCTGCGTCACTTGGGGCATGTCGAATTGGTGCAGGCTGGAAGTGGAACCCTGATGATTTTGCGCCACACTGCGCCACTGAATACCGCAGATAAAGAAAAACTGGAATGCTTTTCGCATTCTCAGGGACTGTCTTTGTTTCTGGCTCCGCAAAGCGAGATACTGGAATCAAATTCAGAAGAATCGCCCTGGTATGATTCAAATGGACTACGTTTAACCTTCAGCCCGCGTGATTTTATCCAGGTCAATGAAGGGGTAAACCAGAAAATGGTTTCCTGTGCGCTGGAATGGCTGGATGTGCAGCCAGAGGACCGTGTGCTCGATTTGTTCTGTGGTATGGGGAATTTTACGTTGCCGTTGGCCGTACGAGCAGCGAGCGTTGTGGGTGTTGAAGGTGTCCCTGCGCTGGTGGAAAAAGGCCGGGAAAATGCGCGGAATAACGGACTACACAATGTGACATTCTTTCATGAAAACCTTGAAGAAGATGTCACCAAACAACCATGGGCAAAAAACGGATTTGACAAAGTCTTGCTCGATCCCGCGCGTGCGGGGGCTGCCGGTGTGATGCAACATATTATAAAATTAAACCCTGGCCGCGTTGTTTATGTATCCTGTAATCCTGCTACGCTGGCTCGTGACAGCGAAGCGTTACTCAATGCAGGATATACCGTTCAGCGACTGGTGATGCTCGATATGTTCCCGCACACTGGACATCTGGAATCGATGGTCCTGTTTGAGCGTTTGTAATGAATTTTATACCCATTGGATTTCGGGTTGTAACGCAGCGTGAAAGACAATGGGTACGGCTTGTCGACTTCGACAGGCCAGGCCCCTTAAGGAGAGGACGATGGTTGCGGTAAGAAGTGCACATATAAATAAAGCTGGTGAGTTTGATCCTAAGAAATGGATCGCGAGTCTGGGGATCTCCAGCCAGCAGTCGTGTGAACGCTTAGCCGAAACCTGGGCGTATTGCCTGCAGCAGACACAGGGGCATCCGGATGCGGATCTGCTGCTGTGGCGTGGCGTCGAAATGGTGGAAATACTCTCCATGCTGAGTATGGATATCGACACGTTGCGAGCGGCGATGCTGTTCCCTCTGGCGGATGCCAATGTGGTGAGTGAAGACATCCTGCGCGAGAGCGTAGGCACGTCAATCGTTAATCTTATCCATGGTGTGCGTGATATGGCGGCAATACGCCAGCTAAAAGCCACGCATACCGACTCCGTCTCTTCCGAGCAGGTTGATAACGTTCGTCGCATGCTGCTGGCAATGGTCGACGACTTCCGCTGTGTGGTCATCAAGCTGGCAGAACGTATTGCTCATCTGCGAGAAGTGAAAGACGCGCCGGAAGATGAACGCGTGCTGGCGGCAAAAGAATGCACCAATATTTATGCCCCGCTGGCTAACCGATTAGGCATCGGGCAATTAAAATGGGAGCTGGAAGATTACTGCTTCCGCTACCTGCACCCAGCCGAATACAAACGCATTGCTAAATTACTGCATGAACGTCGTATCGACAGAGAACACTATATCGACGAGTTTGTTGGGCATCTGCGTTCAGAGATGAAAACCGAAGGTGTAAAAGCCGAGGTGTACGGGCGTCCGAAGCATATTTACAGCATCTGGCGCAAAATGCAGAAGAAGCAGTTGGCTTTTGACGAACTGTTCGATGTGCGCGCAGTGCGTATCGTGGCTGAGCGTTTACAGGATTGCTATGCCGCACTGGGGATCGTGCACACTCACTATCGCCATCTGCCTGATGAGTTCGATGACTACGTTGCCAATCCGAAGCCTAATGGTTACCAGTCAATCCATACGGTTGTGCTGGGGCCAGGCGGTAAAACCATTGAAATCCAGATCCGTACCAAACAGATGCACGAAGATGCCGAACTGGGCGTTGCCGCGCACTGGAAGTACAAAGAAGGTACCGCTTCAGGCGCTGCGCGTTCTGGTCATGAAGATCGCATTGCGTGGCTGCGTAAACTGATAGCCTGGCAGGAAGAGATGGCTGATTCCGGTGAAATGCTGGATGAAGTGCGTAGCCAGGTCTTTGACGACAGAGTTTACGTCTTTACGCCAAAAGGCGATGTCGTTGACTTGCCGGCGGGTTCAACGCCGCTCGATTTTGCTTATCACATCCACAGTGATGTGGGGCATCGTTGCATTGGCGCGAAAATTGGCGGTCGCATCGTACCGTTTACCTATCAGCTGCAGATGGGCGATCAAATTGAAATTATCACCCAGAAACAGCCAAACCCAAGCCGTGACTGGCTAAACCCTAACCTGGGCTACGTGACGACCAGCAGGGGGCGCTCTAAGATCCATGCCTGGTTCCGTAAACAGGACCGGGACAAGAATATCCTGGCTGGTCGTCAGATCCTCGATGATGAACTGGCGCACCTGGGTATTAGCCTGAAAGAGGCTGAAAAACACCTGCTTCCGCGTTACAGCTTTAATGAGCTGGAAGAGCTGCTGGCGGCGATCGGCGGCGGTGACATCCGCCTCAACCAGATGGTCAACTTCCTGCAAGCGCAGTTTAATAAACCAAGCGCTGCTGAACAGGATGCCGCTGCACTGAAACAACTTCAGCAGAAAACGCAGGCCCCGCAGACTCGCCGAAAAGACGATGGCCGTGTGGTGGTCGAAGGGGTTGGAAACCTGATGCACCATATCGCGCGCTGCTGCCAGCCTATCCCTGGCGATGAGATTGTCGGGTTTATCACCCAGGGACGTGGTATTTCCGTGCACCGGGCTGACTGTGAACAACTGACAGAACTGCGCTCACATGCCCCAGAACGTATCGTTGATGCGGTTTGGGGTGAAAGCTACTCGGCAGGGTACTCGCTGGTTGTCCGTGTGCAGGCAAACGATCGGAGCGGCTTATTACGTGATATCACGACGATTCTTGCTAACGAGAAAGTAAACGTGCTGGGGGTTGCCAGCCGTAGTGATACCAAACAACAGTTGGCTACTATTGATATGACCATTGAAATCTACAACCTGCAGGTGCTCGGACGCGTGCTCGGCAAACTGAACCAGGTGCCGGATGTGATCGACGCGCGTCGCTTGCACGGTAATTAATTATTTTGTAGGCCGGATGTCGGCTGCCGCCTTATTCGGCCTACAGTTCTTCAAATCTCTAGGATTTTCACATGAATCAAATTGACCGACTGCTCGGTATTATGCAGCGCCTGCGCGACCCGGAAAACGGCTGTCCGTGGGACAAAGAGCAGACTTTCGCCACGATTGCCCCTTACACCCTCGAAGAAACCTATGAAGTACTTGATGCCATTGCGCGCGAAGACTTCGACGATCTGCGTGGTGAACTGGGCGATCTGTTGTTCCAGGTGGTGTTTTACGCACAAATGGCGCAGGAAGAAGGGCGCTTCGATTTTAACGATATCTGCGCTGCGATTAGCGATAAGCTCGAACGTCGGCATCCGCATGTATTTGCCGATGTTTCTGCCAGTACTAGTCGCGAAGTGCTGACCCGCTGGGAACAGATCAAAACCGAAGAACGTGCCGGGAAGGCACAACATTCCGCGCTGGACGATATTCCCCGTAGTTTACCGGCGCTAATGCGCGCCCAGAAAATCCAGAAACGCTGCTCCAATGTTGGCTTTGACTGGAAGACTTTAGGACCGGTTGTCGACAAAGTTTATGAAGAGATTGACGAAGTCATGTTCGAGGCGAAGCAGGCTGTCGTTGACCAGGCTAAACTGGAGGAGGAAATGGGCGACCTGCTGTTTGCCACGGTCAATATGGCCCGTCATTTAGGGACAAAAGCAGAGACGGCATTGCAGAAAGCGAATGAAAAATTCGAGCGCCGTTTTCGTGAGGTTGAGCGAATTGTGGCAGCCCGCGGTCTGGAAATGACTGGTGTTGATCTGGAAACAATGGAAGAAGTCTGGCAACAGGTAAAACGGCAGGAAATTGATCTCTAAGGGATTTCGTCGGTCAAGGACGATTTGTGTGATTTTTTAAATAACAAGCGCTTGATTTACGTCAAAAACATTTACCCAAAAGAGGCTATTTTCTCTTCCCGTTATGTTGATGAAACACCTTGTATACTGCCTCTTCGAGTTATTCGAGTCGCAACAAGGCGGCGACTGAAAGAATCCCCTGGAACATAGAAATGCTATGTGACTGGGGTGAGTGAAGGAAGCCAACACCGGTGCGGCTTGAAGAACGAAGGAGAGGGAATAATGAAAGTTTGTGGCGCTCGTCATGTTCGGGTATACTACTTTCCCGTCTTGGTAATTCCATCGTTTCACCCTAACTTCTCAGGTCCAGCATGACAACGAACTATATTTTTGTGACCGGCGGGGTCGTATCCTCTCTGGGAAAAGGCATTGCCGCAGCCTCCCTCGCAGCCATTCTTGAAGCCCGTGGCCTCAATGTGACCATGATGAAACTGGATCCGTACATCAACGTCGATCCAGGTACTATGAGCCCTATCCAACACGGGGAAGTGTTCGTTACCGAAGACGGCGCTGAAACCGACCTGGACCTGGGTCACTATGAGCGTTTCATCCGCACCAAAATGAGCCGCCGTAACAACTTCACCACCGGTCGTATCTACTCCGACGTTCTGCGTAAAGAACGCCGTGGTGACTATCTGGGTGCGACCGTTCAGGTCATTCCGCACATCACGAATGCCATTAAAGAGCGCGTTCTGGAAGGCGGTGAAGGTCATGATGTTGTTCTGGTCGAAATCGGCGGAACCGTTGGGGATATCGAATCTCTGCCGTTCCTTGAAGCGATTCGCCAGATGGCTGTAGAAATTGGCCGTGAGCACACGCTGTTTATGCATCTGACGCTGGTTCCGTATATGGCGGCGGCAGGTGAAGTCAAAACCAAACCGACTCAGCACTCTGTAAAAGAGCTGCTTTCTATCGGTATTCAGCCAGATATCCTGATTTGCCGCTCCGATCGCGCAGTTCCGGCTAATGAACGTGCAAAAATTGCATTGTTCTGTAACGTTCCGGAAAAAGCGGTGATTTCTCTGAAAGATGTCGATTCCATCTATAAAATTCCGGGCCTGTTGAAATCTCAGGGCCTTGACGATTATATTTGTAAACGATTCAGCTTGAACTGTCCGGAAGCGAATCTGTCAGAATGGGAACAGGTTATCTACGAAGAAGCGAATCCGGCAGGCGAAGTGACTATCGGTATGGTCGGCAAGTACATTGAACTGCCGGATGCCTATAAGTCAGTTATCGAAGCGCTGAAGCACGGTGGCTTGAAGAATCGTGTCACCGTCAACATCAAGCTGATTGATTCGCAGGATGTTGAAACGCGTGGTGTTGAGATCCTGAAAGGTCTTGATGCCATCCTCATCCCAGGCGGCTTCGGCTACCGTGGTGTTGAAGGGAAAATCGCGACAGCGCGCTTTGCGCGTGAAAACAATATTCCTTATCTGGGCATTTGCCTGGGTATGCAGGTTGCGTTGATTGAGTTTGCTCGTAACGTCGTGGGAATGGACAACGCCAACTCCACAGAATTTGTGCCAGACTGTAAGTACCCAGTGGTGGCCCTGATTACTGAATGGCGTGATGAAGACGGCAACGTTGAAGTCCGTACCGAGAAGAGCGATCTGGGTGGCACAATGCGTCTTGGTGCGCAACAGTGTCAGCTGAGCGATGAGAGTCTGGTTCGTCAACTGTACGGTACGCCGACAATTGTTGAACGTCATCGCCACCGCTACGAAGTCAACAATATGCTGTTGAAACAGATTGAAGCTGCGGGTCTGCGTGTTGCAGGCCGTTCCGGTGATGATCAGTTGGTCGAGATCATTGAGGTACCGAATCATCCGTGGTTCGTGGCCTGTCAGTTCCACCCGGAATTTACTTCCACGCCACGTGATGGGCACCCGCTGTTCGCCGGCTTTGTGAAAGCCGCCAGTGAACATCAGAAGCGTCAGGCGAAGTAAGAAGTAAAAAGTTAGAACGGCAATGCACCCATCAGGGTGCATTGTTTGTCTGGAGTTTTAGTTTAACTTGTACTGAGGAAAACCTAATGTCCAAAATCGTTAAAATCATCGGTCGTGAAATCATCGACTCCCGTGGTAACCCGACTGTTGAAGCCGAAGTACACCTGGAAGGTGGTTTCGTTGGTATGGCAGCAGCTCCGTCAGGTGCTTCTACTGGTTCCCGCGAAGCACTGGAACTGCGCGATGGCGACAAATCCCGTTTCATGGGTAAAGGCGTACTGAAAGCTGTTGCAGCTGTAAACGGCCCGATTGCTCAGGCTCTGCTGGGTAAAGATGCTAAAGATCAGGCTGGCATCGACAAGATCATGATCGATCTGGACGGTACTGAAAACAAATCCAACTTCGGTGCAAACGCCATCCTGGCTGTGTCCCTGGCGAACGCCAAAGCAGCAGCTGCTGCTAAAGGCCTGCCGCTGTATGCACACATCGCTGAACTGAACGGTACTCCGGGCAAATACTCCATGCCGGTTCCGATGATGAACATCATCAACGGTGGTGAGCACGCTGACAACAACGTCGACATCCAGGAATTTATGATTCAGCCGGTTGGCGCTAAATCCCTGAAAGAAGCCGTTCGTATGGGTTCCGAAGTGTTCCACAACCTGGCTAAAGTTCTGAAAGCTAAAGGTATGAACACTGCAGTTGGTGACGAAGGTGGCTACGCGCCGAACCTGGGTTCCAACGCTGAAGCTCTGGCTGTAATCGCTGAAGCGGTTAAAGCAGCAGGCTACGAGCTGGGCAAAGACATCACTCTGGCGATGGACTGTGCAGCGTCTGAATTCTACAAAGACGGTAAATACGTTCTGGCTGGCGAAGGCAACAAAGCGTTCACCTCCGAAGAGTTCACTCACTTCCTGGAAGAACTGACCAAACAGTACCCGATCGTATCCATCGAAGATGGTCTGGACGAGTCTGACTGGGACGGTTTCGCATACCAGACAAAAGTACTGGGCGACAAAATCCAGCTGGTTGGTGACGATCTGTTCGTAACCAACACCAAGATCCTGAAAGAAGGTATCGAAAAAGGCATCGTTAACTCCATCCTGATCAAATTCAACCAGATCGGTTCTCTGACCGAAACTCTGGCTGCGATCAAAATGGCGAAAGACGCTGGCTACACTGCTGTCATCTCTCACCGTTCTGGCGAAACTGAAGATGCTACCATCGCTGACCTGGCTGTTGGTACCGCTGCAGGCCAGATCAAAACGGGTTCTATGAGCCGTTCTGACCGTGTTGCTAAGTACAACCAGCTGATTCGTATCGAAGAAGCTCTGGGTGAACACGCTCCGTACAACGGTCGTAAAGAGATCAAAGGTCAGGCGTAATCCTGTTCTTTCTCTGATTTAAAAATGCCAGCCTTCGGGCTGGCATTTTTTTGCCTGCACAATCGCAACCTATTTAAAGTCCACCGCCATTTGCTGTGGAATAGTCAGCCCACGTGTCGTCTGCACACAGCGCTCAATGTAATCGGTAAAACGCGGCGGCTTCGGCATCCCCATGCTGAGCAGCTTATCATTGCTGAATCGCACGTTCAGCGTTGCGAACGCACCGTAAAGACGCATGGCTTTAAGCATCAGTCGTTCGTTGCAGGGGCCAAAAATATTCTTCAGTTCACGGCGCATTTGGACCAGCGTTTCATAGCTGACCTGTGCGTATTTATTGCCGACGGGAGCTTGTTCCAGCGCAGATGCCATCGCGCTATCAATATCTGCAAACCTCACGCTATTTTCTTCTCCTGCTGAGATGTGCACTACTTCACCGCGAGCGAGCGGACTGCTCAGTAACATCAGCAATGCATCGGCGCAGTAATCAACCGGGATCACGTCAATACGGTCTTCCATCGAACACATAAATTTTTGTAGCATCAGACCCATGCTGAATACCCAGAAAATACTGCTGGAGGGTTGGCAGCCATGATGAGTGTGGCCAACAACGATAGAAGGCCGCGCCATAACCAGTGGTAATGTTGGGCATTCCTGTTGCATCAGACGCTCTATCGTGGATTTAGAGTGCGTATACTCAACCAGATGCTCAGCACGTTCGCGAAATTCTGCACTTTCTGCCACCAGTGAATCGGGTTCTGGGGAGCATGACATCGCTGTACCAACGTGAAGAAAGCGCTGCAGGCTGCTGACACTGGCCATTCTCCGGGCGAACTTCAGCGTTCCTTCGACATTTACTTTCCAGATAAGCGGGTTGTTGCCAAAAGAGGCGACGGCGGCGCAGTTGATGACATGAGTAACCTGGTCCAGACGCGGGTCGTGAAGAAACGCTTCGGGTTCTACCAAATCACCCAACAGGATATTCCGCGGGCTAAGTGCGGTCAGCTTTTCTTCTGCAATATTAAATTTGCGCAGATTTTCCTTTATCCGTTCCAGCGCAGATACATCATTATCGGCACGAACTAAAAGCAGCAGATTAAATCCATTTGTCTGATTCAGAATGTTTTCTAAAACGGCTCCGCCCAAAAAACCGGTTGCGCCAGTAATTAATAGTGTATTCATGAATGCAGTCTCATTAGGGGTGGTTGACTGGATTCTAGGCGCGGATAATTAAACGGAGATTAAATGGAAAATTAGCGTAAGGTTAGGTTTCTTAAGCCTATTTTAATATAAAAAATACCGCGGATCGAATTTGACTATGCATTATACTAATAAATTCATAATTTCATGTATCCGTTTGTACATGCTTGAAATATTTTACTTTTAAAATATTTATACTATTTTTATAAGGTTATTATTAAAAATATTTTGTTACATCAAAACGCTGCCTGAACAGCTATGAAATTAAATCACAGCTATTCGATCATTGCAGACGCAAACACGAGATCATGTTTCATGATTTTTTAACTCAGGGGACAGCGCAGCCGGGGGCAAGACCTGAGCGTGCAAATCTGCAATAATACGCGTTCATAACCCAAAACAGAGATGACTATGCAGTACCCGATTAACGAGATGTTCCAGACCCTGCAAGGTGAGGGTTACTTTACCGGCGTCCCCGCCATTTTTATTCGTTTACAGGGATGCCCGGTTGGCTGTGCCTGGTGCGATACCAAACACACCTGGGATAAGCTTGAGGATCGGGAAGTCTCCTTATATAGCATCCTGGCCAAGACGAAAGAGAGTGATAAATGGGGCGCGGCGAGCAGTGAAGATCTGCTGGCTGTTATTCAGCGTCAGGGCTATACCGCCCGACACGTGGTGATCACCGGTGGTGAACCCTGCATTCACGATCTGATGCCACTCACTGACTTACTGGAAAAAAACGGCTTTAGCTGCCAGATTGAGACCAGCGGGACACACGAAGTTCGCTGTACGCCGAATACCTGGGTGACGGTATCGCCGAAGGTGAATATGCGTGGTGGCTATGACGTACTGTCACAGGCGCTGGAACGAGCCAATGAAATCAAGCATCCGGTGGGTCGCGTTCGCGATATTGAAGCGCTGGATGAACTGCTGGCCACGTTGAGCGATGATAAACCACGCATTATTGCGTTGCAGCCAATCAGTCAGAAAGAAGATGCTACGCGTTTGTGTATTGATACCTGTATTGCGCGTAACTGGCGTTTGTCGATGCAAACGCATAAATACCTGAATATTGCCTGATGAGTTTTGCCGGGTACGCATCGCTTGCCCGGCCTACGCTTGTAAATAAGGTAGGCCGGGATCAGACGCGATGCGTCGCCATCCGGCAAGGTCGGGATCACTCTCCGCGATAAACGCAACCTGCTGTGCAGGTCTCTTTTACCATCACTGCGCTCAGCAGAGGAACAACCGGTTTTACCTGTTCCCAAATCCAGCGAGACAATACTTCGCTGGTTGGGTTTTCAAGGCCCGGTATATCGTTCAGGTAGTAGTGATCAAGCCTGTCGTAAGTCGGCTTGAACGCCGCTTTTAACTCGGCGAAATCCATGATCCAACCGGTATGTGGATCGACTTCACCGGTAATTTCAAGACGCACCATAAATGAGTGACCATGCAGACGGCCACACTTGTGTCCTTCCGGTACGTGCGGCAGGCGGTGAGCGGCTTCGAAGGTGAAATCTTTAAACAAGGTGGTGGACATTATTTACTCTCAAGAATGCAAAAAACGCCGTAGGGTAACGTAAAGAGCAAATTTTATCATTATTTAAAAGGGCGCTGAGCATCAGAACGATTCATTCATGATGTTAATATTTGATAATTAGCTATATATCAAATGCTTATATAATCTGTTTTGCTGTTAATAACGATAACTAAAACAGGTTAGTTCATTTGGTTATTTGTTATTTCTATCCCTTCTTTAGTTGTTACTATCACCGCCGTTAACCTTATCTTCAGTTTGGGTTTTATTGCTGAAATCCGCTTTGCTTACTGGAACATGACAACGCATGACGACACAGGCCCCACCTTCCGCTTTGCTCCCGCTAAACCCGGAGCAACTGGCACGCCTTCAGGCGGCCACGACTGATTTCACTCCCACACAGCTTGCGTGGGTGTCTGGCTATTTCTGGGGCGTGCTGAATCAGCAGCCGGGAACGAATGCTGCAGCGCCTGCGCCTGTCGCTGAAATGCCAGGAATTACACTCATCTCGGCTTCGCAAACCGGTAATGCACGTCGCGTGGCGGAAGCCTTACGCGACGATCTTATCGCTGCGCAGCTCAATGTCACCCTGATCAATGCTGGCGATTATAAATTCAAACAAATTGCCAATGAAAAATTGCTGGTCGTGGTGGCATCGACTCAGGGAGAAGGTGAACCGGCGGAAGAAGCCGTTGCGTTGCATAAGTACTTGTTTTCTAAAAAAGCGCCGAAGCTTGAAAACACGGCTTTTGCCGTATTTGGCCTTGGCGATACGTCTTACGAATTTTTCTGCCAGTCAGGTAAAGACTTTGATACGAAACTGGCAGAGTTGGGTGGTGAACGCTTGCTGGATCGCGTTGACGCTGATGTCGAGTATCAATCGGCGGCGGCAGAATGGCGTGCCCGCCTGGTTGATTTACTGAAGGCGCGTGCGCCTGTTGCACCGTCTGCACAGGCTGCTGCGAGCGGTGCGGTTAACGAGGTGCACACCAGTCCTTACACCAAAGAAGCACCGTTGAGTGCAACACTTTCGGTGAACCAGAAAATTACCGGGCGCGACTCTGAAAAAGATGTACGCCATATCGAAATTGATCTGGGTGATTCTGGCCTGCGCTATCAGCCAGGCGACGCATTGGGTGTCTGGTATCAGAACGATCCGGCCCTGGTCAAAGAAATTGTGGAACTGCTGTGGCTGAAAGGTACTGAGCCGGTCACCGTTGATGGCAAAACGCTGCCGCTCGCTGACGCGCTGGAGTGGCATTTCGAATTGACCGTCAACACGGCCAATATCGTGGAAAACTATGCCACCCTGACGCGCAGCGAAACGCTGTTGCCGTTGGTAGGTGATAAAGCGCAATTACAGCATTACGCTACAACCACCCCCATTGTCGATATGTTGCGTTTCTCCCCGGCACAACTCGATGCCGACGCGTTAATTAGCTTGCTGCGTCCGCTGACACCACGCTTGTACTCCATTGCCTCATCCCAGGCTGAAGTGGAAAGCGAAGTACATATCACCGTGGGTGCCGTGCGTTTCGACGTTGAAGGCCGCGCGCGTGCAGGTGGTGCCTCCAGCTTCCTTGCAGATCGCGTGGAAGAAGAGGGCGAAGTGCGTGTGTTTATTGAGCATAACGACAACTTCCGCCTGCCGGAAAATCCGCAAACACCGGTCATTATGATCGGGCCTGGAACAGGGATTGCGCCGTTCCGCGCCTTTATGCAGCAACGTGCCGCAGACGGCGCAGAAGGGAAAAACTGGCTGTTCTTTGGCAATCCGCACTTTACTGAAGATTTCCTGTATCAGGTGGAATGGCAGCGTTACGTCAAAGAAGGTGTACTCAGCCGTATCGACCTTGCCTGGTCCCGTGATCAAAAAGATAAAGTCTACGTACAAGATAAACTGCGCCAACAGGGTGCAGAACTGTGGCACTGGATTAATGACGGTGCGCACATTTATGTCTGCGGCGACGCCAATCGCATGGCGAAAGACGTTGAGCAGGCTTTGCTGGAAGTGATTGCCGAATTCGGTGCTATGGATATCGAAGCGGCGGATGAATTTTTGAGTGAGCTGCGCGTTGAGCGCCGTTATCAGCGAGATGTCTACTAATGAGCGAAAAACATCCAGGACCACTGGTGGTCGAAGGTAAGCTGTCCGACGCTGAACGAATGAAGCTGGAGAGCAATTATCTGCGCGGCACCATTGCCGAAGATTTAAATGACGGCCTCACCGGCGGATTCAAAGGTGATAACTTTCTGCTGATCCGTTTTCACGGTATGTACCAGCAGGATGACCGCGATATTCGCGCCGAACGTGCCGAACAGAAGCTGGAACCGCGCCACGCGATGCTGCTGCGCTGCCGCCTGCCGGGGGGAGTCATCACCACCAAACAGTGGCAGGCGATCGATAAGTTTGCCCATGACAACACCATTTACGGCAGCATCCGTCTGACCAACCGCCAGACGTTTCAGTTTCACGGTATTCTGAAGAAGAACGTGAAACCGGTGCACCAGATGCTGCATTCAGTGGGGCTGGACGCGCTGGCGACCGCCAACGATATGAACCGTAACGTGCTGTGCACTTCCAACCCGTATGAGTCTGAGTTGCATGCTGAAGCGTACGAGTGGGCGAAAAAAATCTCTGAACACTTGCTGCCCCGTACTCGCGCTTATGCTGAGATCTGGCTGGATCAGGAAAAAGTCGCGACGACGGATGAAGAGCCGATTCTCGGTCAGACCTATCTGCCGCGTAAGTTTAAAACGACGGTGGTGATCCCGCCGCAGAACGACATTGATCTGCACGCTAACGATATGAACTTCGTGGCGATTGCCGAAAACGGCAAGCTGGTGGGCTTTAACTTGCTGGTTGGCGGTGGACTGTCTATTGAGCACGGTAACAAGAAAACCTACGCGCGCACCGCAAGTGAGTTTGGTTATCTGCCGCTGGAACACACCTTAGCAGTGGCAGAAGCGGTGGTGACCACGCAGCGTGACTGGGGTAACCGTACCGATCGTAAAAACGCGAAAACCAAATACACGCTGGAGCGGGTAGGAGTCGAGACGTTTAAAGAAGAAGTTGAACGTCGTGCGGGGATCAAATTCGAGCCGATTCGTCCGTATGAGTTTACCGGTCGAGGCGACAGGATTGGTTGGGTGAAAGGGATCGACAATAAATGGCACCTGACGCTGTTTATTGAAAACGGCCGTATTCTGGATTACCCGGGGCGCCCGCTGAAAACCGGCTTGCTGGAGATCGCGAAGATCCACAAAGGCGAGTTCCGTATCACGGCCAACCAGAACCTGATCATTGCCGGTGTCCCGGAAAGTGATAAGGCGAAGATTGAGAAGATTGCGCAGAAAAGCGGCCTGATGAATGCGGTGACCCCACAGCGTGAAAACTCAATGGCCTGCGTATCGTTCCCGACCTGTCCGCTGGCAATGGCCGAGGCAGAACGTTTCCTGCCAACGTTTATCGACAACATTGATACGTTGATGGCGAAGCATGATTTAAGTGATGAAAATATTGTCATGCGAGTCACGGGCTGCCCGAACGGCTGTGGTCGTGCCATGCTGGCGGAAGTGGGGCTGGTGGGTAAAGCGCCTGGGCGCTATAACCTGCATCTGGGCGGAAACCGTATCGGGACTCGTATCCCACGGATGTTCAAAGAAAATATCACAGAGCCGGAAATTCTGGCTTCGCTGGATGAACTGATTGGGCGCTGGGCGAAAGAGCGCGAAGCGGGTGAAGGCTTCGGTGATTTTACAGTGCGTGCGGGCATTGTTCGCCCGGTGCTCGATCCAGCGCGTGATTTCTGGGAATAACCCGAATTGCCGAATGGCGGCATAAATGCCTTATCAGGCCTACGTAGACTGTAGGCCTGATAAGCGAAGCGCCATCAGGCAAGACATACAGCGAGGAACTTATGTCCAGACTCGATCTAAACGGCTTAAACGCACTGCCAAAAGTTGAGCGTGTTATGGCACTGGCAGAAACCAACAGCCAACTGGAAAAGCTGAGCGCGGAAGAACGCGTGGCGTGGGCGCTGGAAAATCTACCCGGCGAATATGTCCTTTCATCAAGTTTTGGTATTCAGGCGGCGGTCAGCTTGCATCTGGTGAACCAGATTCGCCCGGATATCCCGGTGATCCTCACCGACACTGGCTATTTATTTCCGGAAACCTACCAGTTTATTGATGAGTTAACGGATAAACTCAAACTCAACCTGCAGGTCTACCGAGCGAAAGAGAGCGCGGCCTGGCAGGAAGCGCGCTACGGCAAGCTGTGGGAGCAGGGCGTTGAAGGCATTGAGAAATACAATGACATCAACAAAGTCGAACCCATGAACCGGGCGCTGAAAGAACTGAATGCACAAACCTGGTTTGCGGGTCTGCGCCGCGAGCAGTCCGGTAGCCGTGCACATCTACCGGTATTGGCTATTCAGCGCGGCGTATTTAAAGTGCTGCCGATTATCGACTGGGACAACCGTACGGTATACCAGTATCTGCAAAAACACGATCTGAAATATCATCCGCTGTGGGATCAAGGCTACCTGTCAGTCGGTGATACCCACACGACGCGTAAATGGGAGCCAGGCATGGCAGAAGAAGAGACGCGCTTCTTCGGGCTGAAGCGCGAATGTGGGCTGCACGAAGGGTAACAGGAAAGTGGTCCGGTAAGATTTACATCCTACCGGACCACCTCTTCAGGATTTACCCGCTTTTGCCAGTTCTTTCACCAGCGGCAGCATGATGCGTACTACGTCGCGGCTGCGATGTTCAATCCGGCCTGGAAGCGCTTTATCGATATGCTGCTGGTTGTCCAGACGCACGTCGTGCCAGCTGTTACCGGCGGGGAAAGAGGCAGTTTTGGCGCGTTGCTGATAGCCGTCTTTTTTACCCAGGCTCCAGTTGGTTGCTTCTACCGAGAGCACGGCGATTCCCGCTTTGTCGAAGACCTCGGCATCGTTACAACATCCGGTTCCTTTCGGATAGTCTTTGTTCAGGCCCGGGTTGGTACTGGCGACGATACCGCGGCTGTGTGCAATTGCCAGCGCCCGGTCGCGCGTCAGTTTTCGTACGGCTTCCGGGGTTCTTTTCCCACTATTGAAGTAGAGCTTGTCCCCGACGATCAGGTTATCGAGGTTGATAACCAGCAGCGTATTTTTCTTTTCTGCCGCACTCATGCGTTTAAGGATATTTTCTGCACCCAGTTTGCCTTCTTCCTCACCGCTGGTGGCGATAAACCGAATGCCGTACTGTGTCGGCACATTTTTTAGTTTTTCAGCCAACTCCAGCATGACGCCCAAACCTGCGGCGTTATCGTCGATGCCCTGCAAGGTTAATCCGCCCAGATTAGCATCGGAATCGGCATCGCTCTGCGCAGCGTAAGTGTCGAGATGCGCCATGATAATAATCTGCTGCGGCGCTTTGCCTTCATGCGCTGCAATGACGGTACTGCCCGTAACGTTATGCCAGTTCTTACGATTGTCTTTAGCGGTATAAATATAACGGCTATTAAACGTCCGAATATCACTGCGATAGCCCATCTGCTGAAATTGCTGACGTAAATAATCAGCAGAGAGCATTTCTGCCGGAGAGCCCGTCACGCGGCCAGGGAAGAATGTTGCGATATATCGGGCCTGAGTATTTGCCATATCTCCGGGCTTCGAAGAGGTTGCCTGTGCGGGAAGGATAAAGCACGCGCCGAGCGCCAGGGCGGTAGTCAGGTGGCGCAATGCGGAAAACATAGTGAGTCCTTAAATACCAAGCAGAAATTTTCAGCCGTTAGTATGAAACCGTGATCGAGGTAAAACAATTTCATTTGCTCCTAAATGCCCGAAATCCGGCGGCTTAAGCACTTTTTGATATTTGCTTTTCCAGATCGTTATTCCTTTGAGGAACTACTCATTCCAATTCGTAATTTCATTCGCTCTCTTGCCCTCCCTATAGTCAGGTTATCTGAACTTCGTTAGCAAAATAACGGCAATACATAGGAACGGTTATGGATCAAAAACGACTTACCCACCTGCGGCAACTGGAAGCGGAGAGCATCCATATCATTCGTGAGGTGGCCGCCGAGTTTTCGAATCCGGTGATGATGTATTCCATCGGCAAGGATTCCAGCGTAATGCTGCATCTGGCGCGCAAAGCGTTTTATCCTGGTTCACTGCCGTTTCCTCTGCTGCACGTTGATACCGGCTGGAAATTCAGCGAGATGTATGAGTTTCGTGACCGCACGGCAAAAGCCTACGGCTGCGAACTGCTGGTGCATAAAAACCCGGAAGGGGTGGCGATGGGGATAAATCCATTTGTCCACGGTAGCGCCAAGCATACCGACATTATGAAAACCGAGGGGTTGAAGCAGGCGCTGAACAAATACGGTTTTGACGCAGCATTCGGCGGCGCACGCCGTGATGAAGAGAAATCGCGCGCGAAAGAGCGTATCTATTCCTTCCGCGATCGTTTTCATCGCTGGGACCCGAAAAACCAGCGTCCGGAGCTGTGGCATAACTACAACGGCCAGATTAACAAAGGCGAAAGCATTCGCGTATTCCCGCTCTCTAACTGGACGGAACAGGATATCTGGCAGTACATCTGGCTGGAAAACATCGACATTGTTCCGCTGTACCTCGCCGCAGAGCGTCCGGTGCTTGAGCGCGACGGCATGTTGATGATGATTGATGACGACAGAATCGATCTGCAGCCTGGTGAGGTTATCAAAAAACGGATGGTGCGTTTCCGCACGCTTGGCTGCTGGCCGCTGACCGGCGCGGTGGAGTCTAACGCGCAGACGCTACCGGAAATCATCGAAGAGATGCTGGTCTCAACCACCAGTGAACGTCAGGGCCGCGTGATTGACCGCGACCAGGCGGGCTCCATGGAGCTGAAGAAACGTCAGGGGTATTTCTAAGGAGCCGCCATGAACACGACACTTGCACAACAAATTGCTAATGAAGGCGGCGTTGAAGCCTGGATGATCGCCCAACAACACAAAAGCCTGCTGCGTTTTTTAACCTGCGGTAGCGTGGATGATGGGAAAAGTACCCTGATTGGGCGTCTGTTGCATGATACCCGACAGATCTACGAAGATCAGCTCTCATCGCTGCACAATGATAGTAAACGTCATGGTACGCAGGGCGAGAAGCTCGATCTGGCGCTGTTGGTTGATGGCTTGCAGGCCGAGCGCGAACAGGGCATCACTATTGACGTGGCCTACCGTTATTTTTCCACCGAAAAACGCAAATTTATCATCGCGGATACTCCCGGTCATGAGCAGTACACCCGCAATATGGCAACCGGTGCGTCGACCTGCGATCTGGCGATCCTGCTGATCGATGCACGTAAAGGCGTGTTGGATCAGACCCGCCGTCATAGCTTTATTTCTACGCTGTTGGGAATAAAACATCTGATCGTTGCGATCAACAAAATGGACCTTGTGGATTTTAGCGAAGAGACATTTAACCGGATTCGTGAAGATTATCTGACCTTTGCAGAGCAGTTGCCGGGCAACCTGGATATCCGTTTTGTACCGCTTTCAGCACTGGAAGGTGACAACGTGGCGTCGCAAAGTTTCAGCATGCCGTGGTACAGCGGTCCGACGCTGCTGGAAGTGCTTGAAACCGTTGAAATCCAGCGTGTTGTCGATACTCAGCCGATGCGATTCCCGGTGCAGTATGTGAACCGCCCAAATCTTGATTTTCGTGGTTATGCCGGAACACTGGCCTCCGGTAGCGTGAAGGTAGGACAACGCGTCAAAGTGTTACCGTCTGGCGTTGAGTCGAGCGTCGCCCGGATTGTCACGTTTGATGGCGACTTGCAGGAAGCGCATGCAGGTGAAGCCATTACCCTTGTGCTAAAAGATGAGATCGATATCAGCCGTGGTGACCTGCTGCTTGATGCCCAGGAAACGCTGCCGGCGGTGCAAAGCGCTGCCGTTGATGTGGTGTGGATGGCGGAGCAGGCACTGTCGCCAGGGCAGAGCTATGACATCAAAGTGGCGGGCAAGAAGACGCGTGCGCGTGTTGATAGCGTGGAGTATCAGGTTGATATCAATAACCTGACCCAGCGTGAAGTCGAAGCCTTACCGCTGAACGGTATTGGCCTGGTGAGATTGACGTTTGATGAACCGCTGGTGCTGGATACCTATCAGCATAATCCGGTCACGGGCGGCCTGATTATCATTGACCGTCTGACGAATGTCACCGTTGGGGCAGGACTGGTTCGCGAGCCGATCGTCCAGGAGCCGGCCACGGCATCCCAGTTCAGTGCGTTTGAACTGGAGCTCAATGCGCTGGTGCGTCGTCACTTCCCACACTGGGGTGCGCGCGATCTGCTGGGAGGAAAATAATGGCGCTGCATGACGAAAACGTCGTCTGGCATGCCCATCCTGTTACGCCACAACAGCGGGAGCAACACCACGGCCATCGTGGTGTTGTGCTGTGGTTTACCGGACTCTCTGGTTCGGGTAAATCCACGGTAGCGGGAGCGCTGGAAGAAGCGCTGCACAAGCAGGGGGTTAGTACTTATCTGCTGGATGGCGATAACGTGCGCCACGGTCTGTGCAGCGATCTCGGATTTAGCGATGCCGATCGCAAGGAGAATATTCGCCGGGTTGGGGAAGTGGCTAACCTGATGGTGGATGCGGGGCTGGTGGTACTGACTGCCTTTATTTCCCCTCATCGTGCTGAACGACAGATGGTTCGCGAACGTGTGGGTCATGGGCGTTTTATAGAGGTGTTTGTCGATACGCCGCTGGCAACTTGTGAATCACGTGATCCAAAAGGGCTATATAAAAAAGCGCGGGCGGGTGAGTTGCGCAATTTTACTGGAATTGACTCGGTATACGAAGCGCCTGAATCGCCAGAGATTCATCTGAATGGTGAACAATTAGTAACAAATTTGGTCTCTCAATTATTAGACCTGCTGAGGCAGGAAGATATTATCAGATCCTGAGACACCACCGGACTCCTCGCGATTTTAAAACAGGTACGCCCGGTCAGTCATGGTCACAGGATTAGATATGCGCAACAGCCATAACATTACTATCACAGAGTCAGAGACTTTCGCCGCCGACGACGAAACCACCTGGTCACTACCGGGTGCCGTTGTCGGTTTTGCGGCGTGGTTGCTGGCGCTGGGGTTCCCGTGCCTGATGTATGGCCCTAATACGCTGTTTTTCTTCCTTTATACCTGGCCTTTTTTCCTCGCGTTGCTGCCCGTCGCCATTGTGGCGGGTATTGCCCTGCATTCGCTTTTGAAGGGACGGCTGCTGCTAAGCGTTACGTTTACCCTGCTGGTGGTTGGGTCGATGTTTGGCGCATTGTTCCTGTGGCTGCTGGGCTAGGTTCTCTTCCCTTTTTCCATGGTGAGTGGTGCTGCATACCAGCAGCTCTAATTCAAACCGTAACCAACAATGAGATTATGTTCTCCTTACACGGGGTATACGTAACAACGGGCAAATGTGGTACATTTGCCCGCGTTGTCGCGGCATTCCCGCCCGCAGACGTAAAATCGTCGACGGAAGTTATGGGATGTTAATGCCGTTTTTCAGGGGGCAGGATGGGTAAACTAACGCTGCTGTTGCTGGCTTTATTGGTCTGGCTACAGTATTCGCTGTGGTTCGGTAAGAACGGCATACATGACTATAGTCGCGTCAACGATGATGTTGCTGCGCAGCAAGCTACAAACGCGAAACTTAAAGCGCGTAACGATCAGCTCTTTGCTGAAATTGATGATCTCAATGGCGGTCAGGAAGCTATCGAGGAACGCGCACGCAACGAACTCAGCATGACTAAGCCGGGCGAAACGTTTTATCGCCTGGTCCCTGACGCGTCTAAACGCGCACAGACCGCAGGGCAAAACAATCGATAAACCAGCCAAGGATTTAACATGGCAGCCACTTTATTGGACGTTTGCGCCGTGGTGCCGGCTGCCGGATTTGGCCGCCGAATGCAGACGGAGTGTCCTAAGCAGTACCTCTCAATTGGCAATAAAACCATTCTTGAACACTCGGTTGATGCGCTACTGGCGCATCCCCGGGTGACGCGTGTCGTCATCGCGATCAGTCCCGGCGACAGCCGCTTTGCCCAACTTCCACTTGCAGCGCATCCGCAAATTACCGTGGTGGATGGCGGCGATGAGCGTGCCGATTCTGTTCTTGCCGGTTTGCAAGCCGCTGGAGACGCTCAGTGGGTACTGGTGCATGATGCCGCGCGGCCATGTCTGCATCAGGATGATTTAGCCCGCTTACTGGCAATAAGTGAAACCAGCCGTATCGGCGGTATCCTGGCGGCCCCCGTACGCGACACCATGAAACGTGCGGAGCCTGGTAAGACCGAGATTGCTCATACGGTCGAACGTACTGATTTATGGCATGCGTTGACACCGCAGTATTTCCCACGCGAGCTGTTACACGATTGCCTGACTCGAGCGTTAAACGAAGGCGCAACCATTACGGATGAGGCTTCGGCACTGGAATATTGCGGCTTTCATCCGCTGCTGGTTGAAGGACGCGCTGACAACATTAAAGTCACCCGTCCGGAAGATCTGGCGCTGGCGGAATTTTATCTGACCCGAACAACCCCTACACAGCATCATTCATGATGTACCGAGGCGGCCAACATAAAGGCGGCTTGAAGGATGATGTGTCTATCAGGAGAATGCATAATGCGAATTGGACACGGTTTTGACGTACATGCCTTTGGAGGCGTTGGCCCAATTATCATTGGTGGTGTGCGCATCCCGTATGAAAAAGGACTGCTGGCACATTCTGATGGCGATGTGGCGTTACATGCGCTAACCGATGCCCTGCTGGGTGCAGCGGCGTTGGGTGATATTGGTAAACTCTTCCCGGATACCGATGCCGCGTTCAAAGGTGCCGATAGCCGCGAGTTATTGCGTGAGGCCTGGCGGCGTATTCAGGCTAAAGGTTATACGCTTGGTAATGTGGATGTCACTATTATTGCCCAGGCACCGAAGATGCTGCCGCACATTCCGCAAATGCGGGTGTTTATTGCCGAGGATCTCGGCTGCCATATGGATGATGTTAACGTGAAAGCGACCACCACGGAAAAACTCGGTTTTACCGGGCGTGGGGAAGGGATTGCCTGTGAAGCGGTGGCGTTACTCATTAAGGCAACGAAATGACTGCGTTTGAAAATCTGACCTATCTCCATGGTAAACCACTCGGCCACGGAGTTCTGAAAGCAAACCCGGAAGACTTTGTCGTCGTCGAAGATTTAGGCTTCGAACCGGATGGCGAAGGCGAGCACGTTCTGGTGCGTATTCTGAAAAACGGTTGTAACACCCGTTTTGTGGCTGACGCGCTGGCCAAATTCCTTAAAATCCACGCCCGCGAAGTAAGCTTTGCCGGACAGAAAGATAAGCATGCTGTCACCGAGCAGTGGCTGTGCGCGCGCGTGCCGGGCAATACAATGCCCGATTTAAGCAAATTTGAGCTGGAAGGCTGTAAAGTGCTGGAGTACGCCCGCCACAAGCGTAAGCTGCGTTTAGGCGCACTGAAAGGCAACGCTTTTACGCTGGTGTTGCGTGAAGTGAGCGAGCGTGATGATGTTGAAGCGCGTTTACAAGCGATTAGCGAGCGCGGCGTCCCGAACTATTTTGGTGCCCAACGCTTTGGTATCGGCGGCAGCAACCTGCAAGGTGCGCTGCGCTGGGCACAAAGCGATGCGCCGGTGCGCGATCGCAATAAACGCAGTTTTTGGTTGTCGGCAGCCCGTAGCGCGTTGTTTAATCAGATAGTCAATGAACGCTTGAAAAAAACAGACTTTAATCAAGTTGTTGACGGCGATGCGCTACAATTGTCGGGACGCGGAAGCTGGTTTGTCGCCACACGGGACGAACAGACCGAATTACAGCGTCGTGTTGATGAAAAAGAATTGATGGTAACAGCGGCACTACCGGGCTGCGGTGAGTGGGGAACTCAGCGCGATGCTCTGGCGTTTGAAGAGGCTGCTATTGCTGACGAAACCGCGCTACAGTCTCTGTTATTGCGCGAGAAAGTTGAGGCATCGCGCCGCGCTATGTTGCTGTATCCACAACAATTAAGCTGGAACTGGTGGGATGACGTAACCGTCGAGTTGCGCTTCTGGCTACCGGCAGGTAGCTTCGCCACCAGTGTTGTAAGGGAACTTATTAACACAATGGGTGATTATGCGTATATTGCTGAGTAACGATGATGGGGTCCACGCACCCGGTATACAAACGCTGGCGAAAGCGCTGCGTGAGTTTGCTGACGTACAGGTGGTTGCCCCGGATCGTAACCGCAGTGGCGCGTCTAACTCGCTGACGCTGGAATCCTCGCTTCGCACTTTCACCTTTGATAATGGCGATATCGCCGTGCAAATGGGGACACCTACCGATTGCGTCTACCTGGGCGTGAACGCGTTAATGCGTCCGCGTCCGGACATTGTCGTTTCCGGGATTAATGCGGGTCCAAACCTGGGGGATGATGTCATCTACTCCGGTACCGTGGCGGCAGCAATGGAAGGTCGTCATCTCGGATTCCCTGCGCTGGCGGTCTCGCTCGATGGGCATAAACACTACGATACCGCTGCGGCGATAACCTGCCGGATTTTACGCGCGTTAAGCCGCGAACCGCTGCGCACCGGACGCATTCTGAATATCAACGTTCCGGATTTACCCCTGGATCAGATCAAAGGTATGCGGGTCACCCGCTGCGGCAGCCGTCATCCGGCGGATCAGGTGATCCCACAGCAGGACCCGCGTGGTAATACGCTGTATTGGATCGGGCCGCCGGGCGAAAAGTGCGATGCCGGTCCGGATACGGATTTTGCTGCCGTTGATGAAGGTTATGTTTCAATCACGCCACTGCATGTTGATTTAACCGCATACGGTGCGCATGAGGTTGTTTCTGACTGGTTAGACAGCGTGGGAGTCGACACGCAATGGTAAGCAGACGCGTACACACTCTCCTTGAACAATTACGTGCGCAGGGCATCAGAGATGAACATGTCCTGGATGCGCTCGCCGCCGTGCCGCGTGAAAAGTTCGTTGATGAGGCGTTTGAACATAAGGCCTGGGATAATATCGCCCTGCCGATTGGCCAGGGGCAGACCATCTCACAGCCCTATATGGTGGCTCGCATGACCGAGCTGCTGGAGCTAACGCCGCAATCCCGGGTACTGGAAATTGGTACTGGCTCTGGCTACCAGACGGCGATCCTGGCGCATCTGGTGCATCACGTGTGCTCTGTTGAGCGCATTAAAGGCTTGCAATGGCAGGCGCGTCGTCGCCTGAAGCAGCTTGATTTACATAATGTTTCGACCCGTCATGGTGATGGATGGCAAGGCTGGCAAGCTCGAGCGCCGTTTGACGCTATCATTGTGACGGCAGCACCGCCTGAGATCCCAACGGCATTGATGATGCAGTTAGATGAAGGCGGCATTCTCGTCTTGCCCGTGGGCGATGAGCACCAGTTTTTGAAACGGGTTCGTCGTCGGGGAGGCGAATTTATTATCGACACCGTGGAGGCCGTACGCTTTGTTCCCTTAGTCAAAGGGGAGTTAGCGTAGCTAACGCTGCTGAATACCTGGAGTTTTCCTGGATATTCTGGAATTAGTAAGCGTATCGTGGTCACGTTTTCCAGTGTCCAGTCCGATGCCTTGCACGGTGATTACGTCACTGGGTATTAACCAAATTTTCCTGGGGGATAAATGAGCGCGGGAAGCCACAAATTTACCGTTCGCCGTATTGCGGCATTGTCACTGGTTTCATTATGGCTGGCAGGTTGTTCAAACACCTCGAATCCACCAGCGCCGGTCAGCTCTGTTGGCGGCAACTCATCATCGAACACCAGCTCCGGTATGCTGATTACGCCTCCACCAAAAATGGGATCAACGGCGACAGTACAACAAACGCCACAGATCCAACCGGTGCAACGCCCGGCGACTCAGCCGACACAGGTTCAGCCGGTTGCAGAACAGCCTGTCCAGATGGAAAACGGGCGGATTGTGTACAATCGTCAGTATGGGAATATTCCGAAAGGTAGCTATACGGGTGGCAGTACCTATACTGTTAAGAAAGGCGACACGCTTTTCTATATTGCCTGGATTACCGGGAACGATTTCCGTGACCTCGCACAACGCAATAACGTTCCGGCCCCGTATGGCCTGAATGTCGGACAAACTCTGCAAGTGGGCAACGCGTCGGGTGCACCGATTACCGGTGGAAATGCCATCACCCAGGCGGATGCAGCACAGCAAGGAGTTGTGACCAACCCTGCACAAAATTCCACCGTTGCTGTTGCTTCGAAACCAACAATTACGTATTCTGAGGATTCAGGTGAACAAAGTGCTAACAAAATGTTGCCGAACAACAAGCCTGCTGGGACCGTCGTCACAGCGCCTGTAACGGCTCCGGCAGTTAGTGCAACCGAATCGACTGCAAGCTCAACTTCTACCAGTTCGCCGATCTCTACCTGGCGCTGGCCGACTGACGGCAAAGTGATCGAAAACTTCGCAGCTACCGAAGGTGGCAATAAAGGAATCGACATTGCAGGCAGCAAAGGACAGGCTATTGTCGCGACCGCAGATGGACGCGTCGTGTATGCCGGTAACGCGCTGCGTGGATACGGTAATCTTATTATCATCAAACACAACGATGATTACCTGAGTGCCTACGCCCATAACGATACAATGCTGGTCCGGGAACAACAAGAAATCAAGGCGGGGCAGAAGATAGCTACCATGGGTAGCACCGGAACCAGTTCTACACGCTTGCATTTTGAAATTCGTTACAAGGGGAAATCCGTAAACCCGCTGCGCTATTTACCGCAGCGATAATTCGGCGGAACCAGGCTTTCACGTGCTAGTTCCGTTAGGGATCACGGGTAGGAGCCACCTTATGAGTCAGAATACGCTGAAAGTTCATGATTTAAATGAAGATGCGGAATTTGATGAGAACGGAGTAGAGGCTTTTGATGAAAAAGCCTTGAGTGAAGAGGAACCCAGTGATAACGACCTGGCTGAAGAAGAGCTGTTATCGCAGGGGGCCACACAGCGTGTGTTGGACGCGACTCAGCTTTACCTTGGTGAGATTGGTTATTCACCACTGTTAACAGCCGAAGAAGAAGTTTATTTTGCGCGTCGCGCACTGCGTGGAGATGTCGCTTCTCGCCGCCGCATGATTGAAAGTAACCTGCGTCTGGTGGTGAAAATTGCTCGTCGTTATGGCAATCGTGGTCTGGCATTGCTGGACCTGATTGAAGAGGGCAATCTGGGGCTTATCCGTGCCGTCGAGAAGTTTGACCCTGAGCGCGGGTTCCGCTTCTCAACATACGCAACCTGGTGGATCCGCCAGACGATCGAACGGGCGATTATGAATCAAACCCGAACGATCCGACTGCCGATTCACATTGTAAAAGAGCTGAACGTCTATCTGCGTACTGCGCGTGAGTTGTCGCATAAACTGGACCACGAACCGAGCGCAGAAGAGATTGCGGAACAACTGGATAAACCGGTTGATGACGTCAGCCGTATGCTCCGACTCAACGAGCGCATTACCTCGGTAGACACCCCGCTGGGTGGCGATTCCGAAAAAGCGTTGCTGGATATTCTGGCCGACGAAAAGGAAAACGGTCCGGAAGACACCACGCAAGACGATGATATGAAACAGAGCATCGTCAAATGGCTGTTCGAACTGAACGCCAAACAGCGTGAGGTGCTGGCACGTCGTTTTGGTTTGCTGGGGTACGAAGCTGCGACACTGGAAGATGTGGGCCGTGAAATTGGCCTGACCCGTGAACGTGTTCGCCAGATTCAGGTTGAAGGTCTGCGTCGTCTGCGTGAAATCCTGCAGACGCAGGGGCTGAATATCGAAGCGCTGTTCCGCGAGTAAGCACAAGTTCTATCAAGAAAGGCCAGTCTCATTGGGACTGGCCTTTTTCTTTAGCGGATATGCAGGCCAGATAAGGCGGAGCCGCTATCCGGGACATTACCCCATCATTTTACGCACCAGATACGTAAACTGCTCGCGTTCTTGCGCGCTAAGCCGCCCGAGAAACTCATTATCTATACCGTCTCCCAGCAGTGTCACATGGGTAAGCAATGTATCACCCTCTGGCGTGAGATAGACAAATCGTCTGCGCTTATCTGTCGGATCGTGCTCGCGTTTTACCAGCCCTCGACTTTCCATCCGGCTCAGCATTTCCGCAAGCGTAGCTTTCGTGCTCACCGCGGCCTCTGTTAAGTCAACTTGCTCGATACCAGGACGTTCAGCAATGGCCCGCATCACTGCGTACTGAGGTTTAGTCAGTTCCGGTAACGCATGCTGCCAGCGAGCCGTATGCTTTTGAAAAAGCTGGCGTAGTAAATGAAACGCGGTATTACGTAACTCCATGGGAACTCCGGGCAAACGATCGGTCTCTATCATAGCGGGTAACGCGCACTTTTTTAACAAGCGCGACTTTAGCTATCTGTGCCAGGTGTCCTTGCCCGGAGTCGGTTGTGGGAGTATGTTAAGCAAAATGTTCGTACACGAACAATATTGAGAGGTTGAATGAGACTCATCGTAGGAATGACCGGGGCAACAGGAGCACCGCTTGGTGTGGCGTTGCTACAGGCGCTGCGGCAAATGCCGGAAGTGGAAACGCATCTGGTGTTATCGAAGTGGGCGAAAACGACCATTGAGCTGGAAACGCCGTACAGCGTTCACGATGTGTCTGCGCTGGCGGACTACTGCCACCATCCGGCGGACCAGGCGGCGAGTATCTCCTCCGGCTCGTTTCGGACCGACGGCATGATTGTTATCCCCTGTAGCATGAAAACGCTGGCCGGTATTCGGGCTGGGTATGCGGACGGACTGGTGGGGCGTGCTGCTGATGTGGTGCTAAAAGAAGGGCGCAAGCTGGTGCTGGTTCCGCGTGAAATGCCGCTGAGCACCATTCATCTGGAAAATATGCTCGCACTTTCCCGTATGGGCGTCGCAATGGTTCCGCCGATGCCCGCGTTTTATAACCATCCGCAAACGGTCGATGACATTACGCAGCATATTGTTGCTCGCGTTCTCGATCAGTTTGGTCTGGAACACCCAAACGCCCGTCGCTGGCAGGGATTACGGCAGGCGCAGAATTTTTCACAGGAGAATGAGTAATGGCATTTGATGATTTGCGCAGCTTTTTGCAAGCGCTGGACGACCAGGGACAATTGCTGAAAATCAGTGAAGAAGTGAACGCCGAACCGGATTTAGCGGCTGCTGCCAATGCCACCGGACGTATTGGTGACGGCGCGCCTGCGCTGTGGTTTGACAACATTCGTGGATTTACCGATGCCCGAGTGGCGATGAACACTATCGGCTCATGGCAGAACCACGCAATTTCATTGGGTTTACCACCGAATACGCCGGTGAAAAAACAGATCGATGAATTTATTCGCCGCTGGGATAAATTTCCGGTTGCACCAGAACGTCGCGCCAATCCGGCGTGGGCGGAAAACAGCGTCGACGGCGATGATATTAACCTGTTTGATATTCTGCCGCTGTTTCGTCTGAACGATGGCGACGGTGGTTTCTACCTTGATAAAGCCTGCGTGGTTTCACGCGATCCGCTGGATGTCGATAATTTCGGTAAGCAGAACGTCGGTATTTACCGTATGGAAGTAAAAGGCAAGCGTAAGCTGGGCCTGCAACCGGTGCCGATGCACGATATCGCGCTGCACCTGCATAAAGCGGAAGAACGCGGCGAAGATCTGCCAATTGCGATCACCCTTGGCAACGATCCGATCATCACTCTGATGGGGGCGACGCCGCTGAAGTACGATCAGTCTGAATACGAAATGGCGGGGGCGCTGCGTGAAAGCCCGTACCCGATCGCCACCGCGCCGCTCACTGGTTTTGACGTACCGTGGGGGTCTGAAGTGATCCTTGAAGGGGTCATCGAAAGTCGCAAGCGTGAAATAGAAGGGCCATTTGGTGAATTTACCGGTCACTACTCTGGCGGGCGCAACATGACCGTGGTGCGCATTGATAAAGTATCCTACCGTACGAAGCCGATTTTTGAATCACTCTATCTCGGCATGCCGTGGACGGAGATTGATTACCTGATGGGCCCGGCGACTTGTGTGCCGTTGTACCAGCAACTGAAAGCAGAATTCCCTGAAGTGCAGGCGGTTAACGCCATGTATACCCACGGTTTGCTGGCGATTATCTCCACCAAAAAACGCTACGGCGGCTTTGCCCGTGCTGTGGGGTTGCGGGCGATGACGACGCCGCATGGCCTGGGCTATGTGAAGATGGTGATTATGGTTGATGAGGATGTTGATCCGTTCAACTTACCGCAGGTGATGTGGGCGCTGTCGTCGAAGGTTAACCCGGCGGGCGATCTGGTGCAGTTGCCGAATATGTCAGTACTGGAACTGGACCCAGGCTCCAGCCCGGCAGGTATCACTGACAAGCTGATTATTGATGCCACTACTCCGGTTGCCCCGGATAACCGTGGCCATTACAGCCAGCCGGTATGTGATTTACCTGAGACTCAAGCCTGGGCTGAAAAGCTGACCGCCATGTTGGCCAACCGTAAATAAGGAGATGCAGATGATTTGTCCACGTTGTGCTGATGAACACATAGAATTGATGGCGGTCTCGCCGGTGAAAGGTGTCTGGACGGTATATCAGTGTCAGCATTGTCTGTACACCTGGCGTGATACCGAACCTCTACGTCGTACCAGCCGTGAGCACTACCCGCAGGCGTTTCGCATGACGCAGAAGGATATTGATGAAGCACCGATGGTGCCAAGTATTCCACCGCTGCTGGCAGAAGATAAGCGCTAATCAACATTGCCGGGTGCGGCTTCGCCTTACCCGGCCTGCACATAGCGGTATTTTGTAGGCCCGACAAGCAAAGCGTCATCGGGCAGAACATACCAATATTAAGCCTCGGAATATCCGGGGCTTGTTATTTTGCGAGCAGGCTCGTAGCAAATGGCTTAATTTGTTCGAGGAGATGACACCTGGAATAGAATAGCTGCGGGTGCTTGAGGCTTTCTGAGCTTTGAGCATTTGCAAGGTCCCGGAAAGACAAAAGCCCCAGGAGATAGTTCTATCAACCTGAGGCTAGCGTACAAACCTAGACCATTTGGATGTTAGTCTCTTCTTTGCAGGGAGGCAAGACATGCTGACAAAATATGCCCTGGTGGCAATTGTAGTGCTGTGTTTCACGGTGCTGGGATTTACGTTAATGGTACGAGATTCGCTGTGCGAGTTAAGTATCAAAGAGCGTAATATGGAGTTTAAAGCTGTTCTCGCTTACGAACCGAAGAAGTAGCAACAACGCGGGGGAAACCCCGCGTCTTGATGGCCTGGTTTTGTCCTCTCGCACCCATTCCCGAAGTGCGCGCCAGTTGTTGCAGGCCCGATAAGCAAAGCGTCATCGGGCATTACAACGTTACACCAGACTCTTCAACCGATAGATCCACTCCAGCGCCTGGCGCGGTGTCAGCGAATCCGGGTCAATATTCTCCAGTGCTTCAACGGCTGGCGATGTCTCTTCCGGGGTACTGAGCAGTGACATTTGCGTGCCATCAACCTGCGTTGCCGCTGCGTTTGGCGTGATGCTTTCCAGCTCGCGCAGTTTTTGCCGTGCGCGTTTGATAACCTCTTTCGGAACGCCAGCCAGTGCCGCGACCGCCAGACCATAGCTCTTACTTGCCGCGCCATCCTGTACGCTGTGCATAAAGGCGATGGTATCGCCATGCTCTAACGCATCCAGATGTACGTTCGCTACGCCTTCCATTTTTTCCGGTAACTGAGTCAGCTCGAAGTAGTGGGTAGCAAACAACGTGAGTGCTTTGATTTTATTCGCCAGATTTTCAGCACAAGCCCAGGCCAGAGATAAACCGTCATAGGTAGAGGTCCCGCGTCCAATTTCATCCATTAGCACCAGGCTGTTCTCAGTGGCGTTATGCAGAATATTGGCCGTTTCGGTCATTTCTACCATGAAGGTTGAACGACCGGAGGCGAGGTCATCCGCCGCGCCCACACGGGTAAAGATACGGTCGATTGGACCTATTTCTACCTTTTGTGCCGGCACATAGCTGCCGATGTAGGCCAGCAATGCAATCAGCGCGGTCTGGCGCATATAGGTGCTTTTACCACCCATATTTGGCCCGGTGATAATCAGCATCCGCCGCTGCGGGGAAAGGCTAAGTGGGTTGGCGATAAACGGCTCGCTCAACACTTGTTCCACCACCGGATGGCGACCCTCGGTAATACGGATACCGGGCTTATCGCTGAATGTCGGGCAGGTGTAGTTCAGGGTATACGCGCGTTCGGCCAGGTTGACCAGCACGTCCAGCTCTGCCAGTGCGCTGGCGCTCTGCTGTAAATCCGCCAGATGCGGCAACAGCATGTCGAACAGCTCGTCATACAGCTGTTTTTCCAGTGCCAGCGCTTTACCTTTTGAGGTCAGAACTTTGTCTTCGTACTCTTTCAGCTCAGGAATAATGTAGCGTTCGGCATTTTTCAGCGTCTGACGGCGCACATAGTTAATCGGTGCCAGGTGGCTCTGCCCACGACTGATCTGAATGTAGTAACCGTGGACGGCGTTAAATCCAACTTTCAATGTGTCCAGGCCGGTGCGCTCGCGCTCGCGGATCTCCAGTCTGTCCAGATAATCAGTTGCGCCATCAGCCAGCGCTCGCCATTCGTCCAGCTCTTCGTTATAGCCCGGTGCGATAACGCCACCATCGCGTACCAGCACTGGCGGGGCATCAACCACGGCACGCTCCAGCAGTTCACGCAGTTCCGTGAACTCGCCCATTTTTTCGCGCAGCATCTGTACGGGGGCGCTGTTTACGTTTTCCAGTTGAGCGCGCAGTTCCGGTAATTGCTGGAAGGCGTGACGCATACGCGCCAGATCGCGTGGACGCGCGGTACGCAGTGCCAGACGTGCCAGAATACGTTCCAGATCGCCCACCTGACGCAGCACGGGTTGCAATTCACTGGTGGAATCCTGCAGTGCACCGATCGTCTGTTGGCGCTCGATCAGTATCTGCGTATCGCGCACCGGCATATGCAGCCAGCGTTTGAGCATACGGCTACCCATCGGCGTCACGGTGCAATCGAGCACCGATGCCAGCGTATTTTCTACGCCACCGGCCAGGTTCTGGGTAATTTCCAGATTGCGGCGCGTGGCGGCATCCATAATGATGCTGTCCTGCTGGCGTTCCATGGTGATGGAGCGAATATGCGGCAGTGAGGTGCGCTGGGTATCTTTTACATATTGCAGCAGGCAGCCGGCAGCACATAATCCACGCGGCGCGTTTTCTACACCAAAGCCGATCAGATCCCGTGTACCAAACTGCAGGTTTAACTGCTGGCGGGCGGTATCAATTTCAAATTCCCACAGTGGACGGCGACGCAGGCCACGACGGCCCTCAATCAGCGACGTTTCTGCGAAATCCTCGGCATACAGCAATTCGGCAGGGTTGGTGCGCTGCAGTTCCGCAGCCATCGTCTCACGGTCTGCGGGTTCACTGACGCGAAAACGCCCGGAGCTGATGTCCAGTGTGGCGTAGCCAAAGCCTTTACTGTCCTGCCAGACAGCGGCCAGCAGGTTGTCCTGACGTTCCTGTAACAGTGCTTCATCGCTGATGGTACCTGGCGTGACGATGCGTACCACTTTGCGTTCAACCGGCCCTTTGCTGGTCGCCGGATCGCCAATCTGCTCACAAATAGCGACAGATTCCCCCTGATTGACCAGCTTAGCGAGGTAGTTTTCCACCGCATGATGAGGAATGCCCGCCATCGGGATGGGCTCGCCCGCAGACGCGCCGCGTTTGGTCAGCGAGATATCGAGCAGCTGCGACGCACGTTTCGCGTCGTCATAAAACAGTTCGTAAAAGTCGCCCATGCGGTAAAACAGTAATATTTCCGGATGCTGAGCCTTCAGCTTGAGATACTGCTGCATCATGGGGGTATGGTTGGAGAAGTCCGTATCAAGTGACTCTTTCATATCGCCTTTGCTCTTTTTTTAATCTTTTTGGGTACCGGGGAAGTCTTATGTGAGCCCCTGGAAACTCACATAAACCCACAAATTTGTCATTCGAAAGCCGCCTAAACGGCAGTAACGGCGAGCGTTGGCTCAGACTGAATGCTGTATCTTATCACCGACAACCACTGAGATTCATCCGTCGGTTGTACCGCCAGAATGCCTGGCGATTACTCATTTTCCGGCAGCGCATAATTCTGGCAGTACAGGTAGGGGATCCCTTCTTTGGTAATCAGATAGGTATCTCTGTTCAGTGCGAAAAGATCGACATTCGAGACGCTGGTGTTGGTCAGGAAGAAATCGGGCAGGATCTGCTGGATTAAACTGGCGGGAGCCGTTTCACGGTTTGATACATGAATTTTCTGTGAGACCCATACCGGGCTGGTGCCGTAACTGGAGTGTGTAAAGAGCACCATGCGTTGTACAGTCTGTTCATTATTAGCGGCGTCACTAATAATGCCATCAATATTCACAATACCTTTAGTATCACCGCTTTTGATATCAATGATCCCCTTAAATGAGGCGGTATTACGCACGATATCAATGGCTGCCCGGCAGGAAAGATTATGCAGGTGATTATGATTATTGCCGAGCCGCCAGATGCTGGCAATCGCAATTACGCAAAGGCAAAGCATCAGGATTATACCCGTCTGGATACGGAAGCGGGGAGTGCGAGGAAGTAAATTCATTAGCTATCATACCGTGGGTAATAGACAGACTGACACGCGTTTTCTTGTTCGCCTTTCATCGGCGAGCGGCACAATAGCACCGACAATTTTTTTGATTCCGGATAGGTCGTGATATAGATAAATTTATTGGCCTGACACAACGCAGGATTTTTGTCGATAAACGCAGTATGCCGGGAGAAATTGCTGGCATCGTTATTAAAATAATACTGACAGTCAGTTGATACTTGTGGCGCAGCAATATAACCGGAAAAATAATCATCACTGCTTTTCCACGGGAATACGATCAGAACGCAGATTATCAGTGTCAGCACCATCATTATCGTTTCAGTGGTCGTTACCCGTGGTTTACGTGGTGTCCCCGCCAGCAACGCCTCTATACCCGCTTCTGGGGTTAAGTCAGACTCAGGTGCTACCGGTATGTCAATGGCTAAAGGGACACTCTCCGGTGTTGCAATCTCCAGGATTTCAAACTCTTCGTTAATAATCAGTCCCTTGCGGGGTATCGTTGTGATGAACGTTTGCTCCAGTTCCAGTTGCAGCAGGCTTTTGCGTAAAGACAGGATGCTCTGATAAAAGGCATTGAAGCTGACCTGGCGATGATTGCTACCCCAGCCAAACTCCAGCAATTCGTTCTGTGAGACAACCTTTCCGCGATGTTGAATAAGTAATAAAAGACATAGTGATGCCGAGTGTTTAAGTTTTATCTGCTGCTCGGGATGGTCTACCCGCGTCAGACACTGTGTGCCTGGCGTGAAGATTATTTTATTTTCAATTAGATAACTGACATTGCCAGTCTCAGACATAATGCCTCAGCTCTTGATGATGCACCCAGTGGTCAGTGGGTTATGATAACACTTTGTCCAAAAAAGACGCCAGAACCGCGCAGTGTTTCAATTTGATAGCATAATATAACAACAATAGTAACTTTTTAATGAAAATAAAGAGCATATAAATCAATGGATTGTGTCTTTTTGGCTATTATGCAAAGAGCAAAAAGACGAAATTGTGATGACAAAGGTGATAAGCATTAATTCTTTCTGGACAGCGCAATATACTGCTCGACACCACCACGCGAGAACAAAGTCAGTGCCGTTAGCGCGTCAAAAGCACCAGGGAATGCTGGTGGTAGAGGTAGATGGGGATAAATGTCAGCTTGTATTAAAGCTGACATTTATTTTGTCCGTTAAGTCAATTCCACCATTATTTTGATGAAGCAATCACTTGCTTTAGAGAGTCCGATGTTCCAGAACGAAATAGACAAATCTGTAGTGCTGATTGGTGATGAAATAAAGAAATCGGATAACGCCTGGCTGTCCTTACGTAAAAAACGTCAGCGCATAGATCTGAAAGTCGATGGAAATATCTTGTTTCTGGAGAAAGGGACGGTCTCTGTATATCGTGTAGAAAATGATTTAGTGACGGTAAGTATTTCTGCACCGGCGATCCTTGGACTTCCACAAATGCGTACGGAGGTCGCTGGGCACTATTTACGCTGCGACACCGATTGTGAAATGTGGGCCATGAGCGTACAGAACGCCGATCTTTTATTTACCGCTAAAAATCTCTGGAAGCAGGCGTTTGATATCCTGGCGCACCATCTGCAACGCTATTTCCAGCGTGAAACATTGCAATCGCACAGAACCATTCGTGAGCTGATTATTGAACACGTCAAATATATTTGGGCGATGGAGCCCGCGGTACGTGAGAAAACATCCGTATATACCTTTATTTTGACCCGCAATCATATCTCGCGCAGTGCTATTCATAAGGTATTACAGGAGCTGGTGAATGACGGAAAAATCACGCTCAATCGGGGTAAACTGTCTGCTTATACCGCGGCATAAACATAAGCGCCCCTGATTTAACGCAAGGGGCGCGCAAGTGATTAACGTTCTCTGAGCGCCTCTGCACGCGCACGAATGATCGGTTTCAGCAGATAGCTAAGAATGGTTTTCTTACCGGTGAGGATATCGACGCTTGCCACCATGCCGGGAATGACAAGCATCGGATGCTCTCTTGTACCCAGGTAGTTTTTGTCAGTTTGCAGACGAACAATATAGAAACTCCGTCCCTGCTTATCGGTAATGGTGTCCGGACTTATCTGCACCACTTCACCGCGCAGCCCGCCATAGATGGTGTAATCGTAAGCGGTAAATTTCACCATCGCGTGCTGACCTGGATGCAGGAAGGCGATATCGCGCGGCTGTATTTTTGCCTCAATTAACAGCTTGTCATCCAGTGGCACGATTTCCACCAGATCGCTGCCAGGCTGAATGACGCCGCCGATAGTATTGACCATCACCTGCTGGACGATACCGCGTACAGGTGAAGTAACCATGGTGCGATTCACCCTGTCTTCCAGTGCTTTGACGCTGGCCTGGGCTTTGCTCAGGTTGGTGCGGGCTTCGTTCAGTTGAGCCAGCGCATCACTCTTGAAGCGGCCACGGCTTTCACCGATTTTGTTCTCAATCTCTTTAATTTCTGAGGCGGCTTTAGGCAGCGACAGGCTGACGGAATTGAGCTGTCCGGCGGTTTCCACTTCAGTACGATGTAAACGCAGCAGTTCGACTTTTGAAATGGCACCAGAGGCAAGTAACGGTTCTGACATTTTGATTTCCTGGCGTATTAATCCCAGGCTGTGCTTGAACTGATCTTCCTTTGATTCATAATCGCGCAGTTCTTGTTTTTTCTGCACCAGTTGCTCTTCAAGCGCCGAAATTTCGTTGTGAAATTGCGCCCGGCGGCTGTTATACAGTTCGGTTTCACCGCGGGCGACGTCCGGGGCTTTGCTGGCAATCTCTTCTGAGATTACAAAGTCACGGTTTTCAACCTCTGCGCTCAGGCGTTCTACCTTTGCGCGCAGGCCGAGTTTATCCGCTTCCGTTTCGCCGACGTTTGAAGCAAAACGTGTGTCGTCAAGGTGCAGTAATGGGGCTCCGGCGTTGACGATTTGCCCTTCGTGTACGTACAGCTCGGTAACAATTCCGCCTTCCAGGTTCTGTATTTTTTGCAGTTTTGACGAGGGGATCGCTTTGCCTTCACCGCGTGTCACTTCATCAATCTTCGCAAAACCTGCCCACACGAAGGACAGGACCACCAGCGCAAGGATCACCCACAGCGTCAGGCGAATGACCCGTGGAGCATCATCGATAATGGCGTGACTCACTTCATTGATACTGTCGGTTTGATTTTCATCGCGGCCGTGAAAATAGTGCTGCATGAAACGGCGAACACGCGCCAGGAAATCAGCGAGACGCATTAATCTGCCCCTTTTTCAACGCATCCATCACCACCGCTTTCGGGCCATCTGCGATGATGCGTCCTTTATCAACAATAATCAGGCGGTCAACCAGCGACAACATGGAGGCGCGGTGGGTGACCAGTAATAGCGTTTTACCTGCGATGCAGGGGACCAGCGCGTGTTTGATCTTCTCTTCGCTGGTGTTATCCATCGAGCTGGTGGGTTCATCCAGTAGCAGTAGAGGCGGATCCAGCAGCAGCGCACGAGCGAGTGCCACCGCCTGCCGTTGTCCGCCTGAAAGCTGAGAACCGCGCTCGCCAACCTGCAGGTTGTAGCCGTCAGGATGCAGACGAGCGAAATCGTTGACACCTGCCAGTTCCGCCGCGCGTAACATGGTTTCGTCATCGACATAGCGCGCGCCGCACAGCAGGTTGTCGCGCAGTGTGCCGTTGAACAACTGGATGTCCTGAGGGACGTAGCCGATGCTGTGGCGGAGATCGTTGACATCCAACTGGCGGGAATCGATACCGTCGATCAGGATATTACCGGCGCAGGGCTGGTACAGATTGACGATCAACTTACTGATCGAGCTTTTACCGGAGCCGCTACGGCCGATGATACCGATGCGTTCGCCGGGCTGAATGGTGAGATTAATTTTGTGCAGTGACAGGTTTTTTTGTTCTGGATAGCTAAAATCCACGTCGCGGAATTCAATGCTGCCCTGCAACTGTTCGCGCTTGAGCGGGTTCTCATCCGCACGGCGCTCCTGCGTCAGTGACATCATCTTATCGGTATTCTTGATGGTGAGTTTTGCCTGCTGGTAACGGGCAATAAGACCGGTTAATTGGCCCAGCGGCATTAATGCGCGGCCATTCAGCATGTAGCAGGCGATCAGGCCACCCATACTCAGCTTGCCGCCGATAATCATATACACACCAACAATGATCATCACCACGCCCGAAATCTGCTGGAACCAGCCGGTGAGATTGCTGGCCAGGCTGGATAAGGTTTTCACCCGCAGTTCCAGACGGCTCAGGCTACCCAGCGTTTGTTCCCACTGGAACTGACGCTCGCTTTGGGCATTATTCACTTTAATGGCATCCAGGCTGCTGAGCGTTTCAATTAACAGTGCCTGACGCTCGCTGGCGAGACTCATGGTTTTGGCCACCGCCGCATTGACGGGTTTTTGCAGTGCCCAACTGCACAGCAGGGCTATCGGTAGCGTCAGGAGTGGGATCCAGGCCAGAGAACCGCCAATAATGCCTATAACGATCAGCAGCAGCAGGGTGAAGGGCAGGTCGATAATCGTCGTCAGGGTCAGCGATGAGAGGAAATCACGCAGTGACTGAAACTCATGAATATTCTGCGCAAAGCTACCCACGCGCTGTGGACGCTCTTTCATCTCCATACCGATAATGCGCTCAAACAGGGTCGAGGAGATAATGAGATCGCTTTTTTTGCCCGCAATATCAAGACAGATACCGCGTAGCATTTTTAAAATCAGATCAAAAACAAAGGCAAGGCAAATGCCCACAGCCAGTACCCACAGTGTCACCGTCGCCTGGTTCGGCACCACGCGGTCGTAGACGTTCATGGTAAAGAGTGGTGTGCCGAGTGCGATCAGGTTGATTAACAGGCTGGCCAGCACGGCATCCATATACAGAAAACGTGACAGCTTCAGCGTGTCTTTAAACCAGGACTTGGTGCGTGGCAAAAAGGCTTCTGCCTGCAAATCGAACTCATGGCGTGGATGGGCAAAAATAACTTTTCCGGCATAGCTCTGTTCAAGCGTGGCTAAATCGACACGGATTTCACCACCTTCGCTTTCGCTGGGCATAAAACGAGCGCTGCCGTCTTCATTCCATGCCAGCAATACGCCAGTTGCGCCAGAGCGCAGTAACAGCACGGCGGGCAGAGACATCTGCGGAATTTTATCAAGCGCGCGCGTCACCACCCGCGCTTTTAAACCGGCTCTTGCCGCAGCGCGAGGAAATATATTCAGCGTGAGTTGATCGTTTTCTAATGGCAGACCGCTGCTTAACGTTGAACGACTGGCTGATTTACCGTGCAGAGAACACAAAATAAGTAGGCTATCTAATAACGGGTCGTCATGATGGCTACGGGGATCGTGATGTTGAGAATTGCTACTGTCAGAATTCTCTAGGACTTCATTGAATAATTCAGCTTGTGCACTCATTTTCGCAACCATTCTGACCTGCACGTTTTAATAATAGCAAGCTAATAATAAGCGTGCAGGTCAGGGATTTATTGGGTATTAATAATTATTAATGAAGTTCAGGCAGGTTATTTTCTTCTGCAGAATCTACCGGTTGACCTGATGGCGGTGGTGCAATTTTTAGAATACCCATTAATTCACCTGTACGTTCGCTAATACGATAACCGCTGGTGACTGCCAGATAGCGTAATTCGACAAGGCGGCGTTTTGAGGAGAAAACTTCATTTTCGCTATCAAGTAAATCCAGTAGTGTACGCTCGCCAAGACTGAATTGATCCTGATAGGCGGTACGTACTTTTACGCTACGGTCGGCATATTCTTCGGCAGAAGGAAGCTGGGCGCGCGCGTTTTGTAATGCTGTCCACGCCAGGCGCAGTTCCTGATTCATCTGGCGCAACGTGTTGTTACGCACATCCTGAGCCTGCTTATGCAGATACGCGCGGGAGTCCATTGTGGCTTTGTCGCTACCGCCCTGGTACAGGTTGTAATGCAGTTTGACCATCGCTTCCCACTCTTCGGTATGTGCGCGAGTGGTGTCGGTGTTATTGCTGATCCCACGGGAAAGCTCAACGTCAACGCGTGGATAGAAGGTTGATTTTGAGGCTTCGTACTGTTGATGTGCGGCCTCAATATCGGCATTGGCAGACTTCAGCAATGGGCTATTCTTCTCCATTCGACTTTTGGCGTCTGCAAGTGAGGTTGGCAGCTCAGCGTCGATACTCGCTGGCTGGCTGAGTCCTTGCGGCTCCATGCCGGTCACGCTGATAAAGGTGGTTTTTGCATCTTCGAGGTTGGTTTGCTCGGTCAGTAAGTTGTTACGCGCCTGCGCCAGACGCGCTTCGGCCTGCATGAAGTCTCCTGAACGGCCAACGCCCTGATCGGTACGCAGTTTTATCTGGTCATAGATGCGTTCATGGTTAGCCAAATCATCTTCAGCCAGACGGACAAACTCCTCGCGCTGCAACACATCAAAATAGGCCTGAATCACCGTATATGCGGTACTTTCGCTGGTATTCATAACGCTCCAGGCGCGTGAGTCCACGGTCGCTTTTTGTCGGGCGACTTCGCTGGAGGTGGCAAAACCATTAAACACATTTTGCTCAAGGCTCAACGTCGCCTCGTTGGGGGACTGCGTCAAACCGTTGGTGCTGCCTGCGGCACGCGTCGTCGCATCATCAATATTTTTGCGTCCGGCTTCAGCATTTAAATTCAGCGACGGTAAATATCCACCTTTTGCCGCACGTAGTTCTTGTTCGGAAGAATAACGGCTGTTTATCGCCGCATTGACTTCAGGGTGGTTAGCTAATGCTTCTTTAACGGTATTGTGTAAATCTTCTGCATTAACTGAATTTATTGAAAACCATGAAAGCAGAAAAACAAAAAACTTCTTCATGACATGAATGCCTTATATCTCACGGTTATGACTTCCCGTTGTCGTTGCTATCATCCGTTTTTACAAACACGTTATATTAATTAACAAATATGAATTATCTTAATTGCTTACAGCGGACAGCTATTCAACGACATGTTTTGTCACATCGTGTTTTATTTTTGGTTATTTTTTATTATATTTATTGGCCAGTCAAGTCTCATGTAAATGCACTTTATAAAATGTGTTTTTTTCTACATTGGGATATTAATGTTTACATTAAATG